>JASFUR010000100.1:0-9384 GCA_050050215.1 Gemmatimonadota bacterium | reverse complement strand
TACGCGCTCAGACATGGGGTGCACGTTCGGGTCGACGTGCTCTACGAGCGGCTGACGACGCGCACCCGCGCCTGGATCGATCTGGTCGGAACGGTGCTCTTCCTGGTGCCGTTCGCGGTGATGATGCTCTGGGTCACCTTCCCGGCGGTCCGGAGCTCCTGGGAGATCCGTGAGGCTTCGCCCGACCCGGGCGGGCTGCCGCGCTATCCCATCAAGGCGCTCATCCTGGTCGCCTTCGCATTGCTCGTCTTGCAGGCTCTGAGCGAGGTGGTGAAGCAGGTCGACATCCTCCTGGGCGGACGGCCGGACACGGCCGCCGACCCCCCCGAGCCGGAGGCGCACCTGTGAGCTTCTGGGCGCCCGCCATGTTTTTCGGCGTGCTCGCGATGATCTTCACCGGGTATCCGGTGGCGTTCGCCCTCGGGGGCACCGCGCTCCTCTTCGCCCTCGTGGGGGCGGCGACCGGCTCGTTCGACCTGGTGCTCCTCTACGCGCTCCCGGAGCGCACGTTCGGCACGATGTCGAACTTCACGCTCCTCGCGGTGCCCTTCTTCATCTTCATGGGCGCCGTGCTCGAGAAGAGCAAGCTGGCCGAGGATCTGCTCGAGACGATCGGCATGCTCTTCGGGCGCTTCCGGGGAGGGCTCGCGATCGGCGTGGTCCTGGTGGGCGCGCTGCTCGCTGCAGCCACGGGGGTCGTGGGGGCGAGTGTGACCGCGATGGGCCTGATCTCGCTTCCCGTGATGCTCCGCAACGGCTATCAGCGCGAGGTCAGCCTCGGGACCATCGCGGCGGCGGGCACGCTCGGCCAGATCATTCCGCCCTCCATCGTGCTGATCGTGCTCGGAGACCAGATGGGCGTCGGCGTCGGCGACCTCTTTCGCGCAGCGGTCCTGCCGGGCCTCGTGCTCACAGGTGCATACGCAGTCTACCTGGCCGTCCTGGCGTTCGTGCGAGCCGACGTGGCGCCGGCGCTGCCCGAAGAGGCGAGGGTCAGGGGTCTCGCCCTGTTGCGTCGTGTGATCGTGTCGCTGATCCCTCCGCTCGTGCTCATCATCGTGGTGTTGGGGAGCATCTTCGCCGGGGTCGCGACTCCGACGGAGGCGGGAGCCCTCGGGGCCGTGGGTGCGATGGTCCTCGCGGCCTCGAACCGCTCGCTCACGGGTAGGGCCGTCCGGGACGCGCTGGAGGAGACCAGCCGCCTCACGATCATGGTGGTCTTCCTCCTCATCGGCTCCACGGCTTTCTCCCTGGTCTTCCGTGGCTTCGACGGCGACCTCTGGATCGAGGGGATGCTCACCGGGATTCCGGGCGGCGCGCTCGGCTTCCTGTTGGTCGTGAACCTGGTCGTCTTCGTGCTCGGCTTCTTCATCGACTTCTTCGAGATCGCGTTCATCATCGTGCCGCTCGTCGTGCCGGCCGCCCAGATTCTGGGGATCGACATCACGTGGCTCGGCATCGTGTTGGCCGTGAATCTGCAGACGTCGTTCTTGACCCCGCCCTTCGGGTTCAGCCTGTTCTATCTCCGCGGCGTGACGCCCGGGGACATCAGCACGACGGCCATCTACCGGGGCGTGGTTCCGTTCATCGCCATCCAGCTCGTGGTGCTCGGCGCGTTGACGTGGATGGCGATCCCGTAGCGGCACGGACCGGGGACGACCTTACCGGAGAGGGACGGGCATGGAGCTGTTGACGTTGTGGACAGGGGGGAGGCGGAAGCTCCGCGAGGACACCGAATTCGGGCCGTGGGTGTCCCACATCGGCCCCATCAAGGTCCCGCGCTCGCACGAGGAGCCGTTCTTCTACCTGGCTAGGGCCATTGTCTTCCAGCAGCTGGCGGGAGCGGCGGCGCGCACGATCCACGGACGATTCGTGGAGGCGCTCAAGGGCGATGTGACGCCGGCCAAGGTGCTCCGCGTCCGCGAGTCGACGCTGCGCAAGGCGGGGCTGTCGGCGGCCAAGACCGCCGCGGTGCGTGACCTCGCGTCCAAGGTGCGGAGCGGCGAGGTGGTCGTGGACGACCTCGAAGACCAGTCGAACGACGAGATCGTGCGTCGCCTCACGCTCGTGAAGGGCATCGGGCCGTGGACGGCGCAGATGTTCCTCATGTTCCGGCTGCACCGGCCCGACGTGTGGCCGGTCCTCGACCTCGGCGTGCGGTCCGGCTTCGCCAAGATCCACGGGCTCGACGATACGCCGGCACCCAAGGATCTCGAGCCGCTGGGTGAGGGGTATCGACCGTGGAGGAGCGCCGCGGCCTTCTACTGCTGGCGCGCGTTGGAGAACGAGCTGCCGCGACCCGTGTGATGACCCGACGAACGACCAATCTTTCGGACGAGCTTCAGCGCTACCTGCTCGACGTGTCGCTCAGGGACCGCGACGTGCTGCGTCGGCTGCGCCACGAGACCGCACACCTCGAGCGGTCGAACATGCAGATCGGAGCCGACCAGGGTCAGCTCATGGGCCTGCTCCTCGAGCTCATCGAAGCGCGGCGCGTGCTCGAGGTCGGCACCTTCACGGGATACAGCGCCCTCGCCATGGCTCTCGCACTACCCGAGGACGGGAGCATCGTGGCGTGCGACGTCAGCGAGGAGTGGACGTCCATTGGACGCCGCTACTGGGAGGAGGCCGGCGTGGCCGACAAGATCGACCTGCGGCTCGCGCCGGCCGCCGAGACGCTCCAGTCGCTCCTGGACGAGGGTGCGGAGGGCACGTTCGACTTCGCCTTCATCGATGCCGACAAGTCCGGCTACGACACCTACTACGAGCTCGCGCTGCGCCTCCTGCGTCCGGGCGGCCTCGTCGCGGTCGACAACACGCTCTGGGAGGGGAAGGTCGCCGACCCGGCCGAGACCGACGAAGACACCGAGGCGATCCGGGCCTTCAACCTGAAGGTCCACGACGACGAGCGCGTCTCGCTCAGCCTGGTGCCCATCGGAGACGGTCTGACACTGCTCCGGAAGCGCTGAGCCGATGGTTGGGCCGAGAGCCGAGCCGGTGCCCGAGGCGGCGGGCGTCCCGCTCGTATGGGACCCCTCCTACGAGGTGGATATCGGCGCGCACGTCTTCGTCACGGCCAAGTACCGCCTCACCCGGGAGCGCCTTGTGGCGGACGGGACGGCTTCCGAAGCGGACTTCGTCCGGCCCGAGCCGGCGACTCGGGAGCAACTCGCCCTCGTGCATACGGAGGCCTACCTGGAGAAGGTCTTCACGGGAGACCTTTCGTTCGTGGACGTGATGCGTCTCGAGGTGCCGTTCTCGGAGGAGCTCCGCGATGCGATGGTGCTCTCGTGCGGGGGCACGCTGGCCACCGCGCGGCTGGCGCTGGAGCGGGGGGCCGCCGGTCACCTCGGGGGCGGATTCCACCATGCCTACGCCGACCACGGCGAGGGCTTCTGCATGCTGAACGACGTGGCCGTCGCGCTCCGCGTCCTGCTCGACGAGGGGCGCGTCCAGCGAGCCGCGGTGGTGGACCTGGATGTCCATCAGGGCAACGGCACGGCGGCGATCTTCGCCTTCGATACGGAGGTCTTCACGTTCTCGATGCACCAGGAGAACAACTATCCGGCAGACAAACCCCCGTCCCACGTGGACGTCGGGCTCGACGACGACACCGGCGACGAGGAGTATCTCGCCCTTCTGGAGGAGCACCTGCCGTTGGCGCTGGACGAGCACGCCCCCGAGGTCGTCGTCTACCTCGCGGGCGCGGATCCGTACCGGGACGACCAGCTGGGTGGGCTCGGCCTGACGCTCGAGGGGCTGAGGCTGCGCGACCGTATGGTCGTCGAGGGGTGCCGCCGCCGCGGCATCCCGCTGGCGATGGTGCTGGCGGGTGGGTACGCCTTCCGTCTAGAGGACACCGTCGCCATCCACGTGGCGACCGTCGAGGAGCTCGCCGCTACCCGCTGACGACCCGGGGCACGACCCACTGCTGATAGGTCAGGTCGTTGGCGCTCGCGTACGTCCACTGGCTGTTCCGGAAGGCGGTGTACGATTCGTACATGCGTTGGAAGTCGGCGTTCTGCGAGGAGAGCTCCTGCAGATACGCGTTCGACTCCTGCCAGGCGGCTTCCATGATGTCGTCCGAGAACGCGTGCACCATCACGCCCTGGTCCCGCACGAGCCGCTCGAGCGCCGGGGGGTTCGCAGCGTCGTAGGCGGCCATCCGGTCGGCGAACGTCTCGTGGCAGACGGTCTGGAGGACCGCACGGTACGCGGCGGGAAGCGCGTCGTACTCTTCGAGGTTCACCAACAGACCCACCGTCACGCCCGGCTCCCACCAGCCGGGATAGTAGTAGTGCTTGGCGATCTGATAGAGCTCCATGCGCTCGTCGTCGTACGGGCCCACCCACTCCACCGCATCGATCGCCCCGCGCTCGAGGGCGGGATAGATCTCGGGAGCCGCAAGCGTCTGTACGGTCACGCCGAGGCGGGCCATGATCTCGCCGCCGATCCCCGGGATCCTCATGCGTTGGCCGGCCAGCTCGGAGAGGCTGTCGATGGGGTTGCGGAACCATCCGCCCCACTGGCCACCGGTCGTGGTCGCCGGAATCGAGACGATCCCGAAGTCGGCATAGATGGCGTTGATGAGCTCGAGTCCCCCTCCGTAGTGCAGCCAGGAGAGCGTCTGCTCGGTCGTCAGGCCGAAGGGGATCGCCGTGTCGAAGGCGAGGCCGGGGTGCTTGCCGATGTAGTAGTAGCCGGACGTCAGACCGCACTGCAGGGTTCTCTGGGTGACGGCGTCCATGACCTGTAGACCCGGCACGATCTCGCCGGCCCCGTAGACCCGGATGGTGAAGTTGCCGCCCGTGAGCTCGGCGACCCGCTCGCCGATGCGCTCCCCGGATCCGTGGAGCAGGTCCAGGTTGGGCGTGAAGCTGGTCTGCATGCGCCAGCTGACCCTCGGGCCGTTGATTCCGCCGCCGTCCCCACTCGCCGCCTCCTGTCCGCAGGCGCTGAGCGCCGCGGCCGCGGCGGTGCCGGCGCCTGCGCGTCGCAGGAAATCTCGTCGCTTGATCGTCATCGCTCCCTCGCATGGCGTGCAGGTGCCGGGGAGCCCACGGACGGCCCGCTCCGGAAGGGGCAGATGAGTAACGCGGCCTTCCGGGGGTGGCAATTCCGCACGATCTTCACAGATCATCGGGGCTCCCCTGGGAACGCGCAGGGGGCTCTCGTTTATTGGGTAGTCGAGAACCGCGATGCATTCCCGCAGCGGGGACGAGTGAAGGATCCGGAGGAATCGATGATGAGGTCTCGTACGACAGGACTGACGATGCTGTCCGCCTTCGCGGCGGTCGCTCTGGCTGCGCCACTGTCGGCGCAGTCCCAAGCGTCGCCGGCCGAGCGAGGCTTCGACCCCATGCATCCGGCCGGGGGGCACTACCACGTCGGCGAGATCGGTCAGAAGTGGCTCGAGGTCGAGCAGAGCATCCGGTGCAACTGCAGCTGCAACCTCGACGTTCACACCTGCCAGTTCCAGATGCAGTGCGATACGTCGCCGGGATGGTCGAAGCGCATGTACCAGGAGTTGGAGGCTGGCGAGACCATCGAGGCCATCCAGGCCGGATTCGTGGCAGACTTCGGAGGCACGGCCTTGATGTCGCCGCCCGCGGAGGGGTTCAACCTGGTCGGCTACTTCCTTCCCTCGATCGCGATCGTCACCGCCGGGATGCTGATCGGCCTGATCGTGCGGGCGCGAGCCGGCACCCGCGACCATACGGCCCCCCTCCGGGAGTTGAACGAGGATGACGCGCTGAAGCTCCGCGATGCCCTGCGGAAGCTCGACGAGGCGGAAGGCCCGGACTGGTAGACTTGGACCACGACGAGGGTACGACCACCGGCGAGGACACGGATGGTCCACAGCGACGGTGGCGCCCCCGCTCCACACCTTCCCACGGGTCTGCTCGGGGACTATAAGCCCCTACCCGGGACCTTCGACGAGGCGTTCGAGCCCGACGGCAAGGTCCGCCCGTCCATCCAGGCCGTCATCGACAGCATCGACGGTCTCCCCCATGACGAGTTCAGGAAGCGGAAGGAGATCGCCGAGGAGACCTTTCTCCGGCACGGTGTGACCTTCGCGGTCTACTCGGACGAGGCGTCCGGAGTGGAGCGCGTATTCCCGTTCGATCTCATCCCCCGGGTCATCTCCGCAGAGGCGTGGGAGACCATGGACGCCGGGCTCCGTCAGCGTATCGAAGCGCTCGAGGCCTTCCTGGCCGATGTGTATGGAGACGGGCGGTGCATGGACGACGGCGTCATCCCCCGGGAGATCGTCGAGAAGTCGTCCGGATACCTCCCCGAGATGAAGGGCATCGTGCCGCCGGGTGGCGTGCGTGTGCACATCGCGGGCATCGACATCATCCAGGATCCGGACGGCAGCTTCCTGGTTCTCGAGGACAACCTCCGCACGCCCTCGGGGGTGTCGTACGTGCTCGAGAATCGGGCCATCATGAAACGGACCTTCCCTCGGATCTTCGAGGAGGCCAACGTCCGGCCGGTCGACGACTACCCCCTGAGGCTGGCCGAGGCGTTGAGCAGCCTCGCTCCGGGAGGGAAAGACGACCCCAGGGTCGTCATCCTCACTCCAGGCTCATACAACTCCGCCTACTTCGAGCACAGCTTCCTCGCCCGCCGCACGGGCTGCGAGCTCGTGGAGGGGAGTGATCTATTCGTCGCGAACGAGCGTGTCTGGGTGAAGACGACGCTCGGGGCTCAGCCGGTGGACGTCATCTACCGACGCATCGACGACGAGTTCATGGACCCGGAGGTCTTCCGGAAGGACTCCGTGCTCGGCGTGCCGGGCATCGTATCGGCGTACGCAAAGGGCAACGTCACGCTCGCGAACGGCTTCGGGAACGGCGTGGCCGACGACAAGGCGATCTATCCGTACGTGCCGGACCTCATCCGGTTCTACCTGGACGAGGAGCCGATTCTCGGGCAGGTCGAGACGTACATCTGCGCGCGTCCCAAGGAGTGCGACTACGTGCTCCAGAACCTGAGCAAGCTGGTCGTGAAGGCCGTGGACGAGGCCGGTGGCTACGGCATGCTCATCGGGCCCTCGGCGCCCAAGCAGGAGATCGAGGACTTCCGGGAGCGCATCAAGGCGAACCCCCGCAAGTACATCGCCCAGCCGCGTATCGAGCTCTCGACGAGCCCCACTTGGGTCGGGGACTCCACCGCCCCGCGACGGGTCGACTTGCGGCCTTACATCGTCTCGGGTAAGAAGCGGTGGGTCCTGCCGGGAGGGTTGAGCCGCGTGGCCCTGCGGGAGGGCTCCTACGTGGTGAACTCGAGCCAGGGCGGTGGCTCGAAGGACACGTGGGTGCTGGCGAAGGGGCCGGGGCAGGCAAGCCCATGATCTCGCGTGTCGCGGAGAGCTGTTACTGGTTGATGCGCTACATAGAGCGCTGCGACACCGCGACGCAGCTGCTGCGCGTCCAGGCGGGCATGGTGCTCGACACGGTGCTGCCCGACCATCGGCGTTGGCGTCCGCTGCTCGTCGTCTCAGGGGAGCGGGCCAATTTCGAGGCGCTCTACGGCGAGGAGGCGATGGCGGACGGCGAGCGGGTGCAGGAGTACCTCACCTGGAGCGACCTGAACCCGGCATCGATCTTCAGCTCCGTGCGTGCCGCGCGAGAGAACGCACGCACGACCCGGGAGACGATCAGCCTCGAGATGTGGAACAGTCTCAACCACTTCTGGATCTGGCTACGCGAGGACGAGACCCGCGAAATGTACGAGACCGACCGCCTCGACTTCTACGAGCGGGTGGGCGATTACTGCAGCGTTTTCGGCGGCATCCTCTACAAGACGATGCTGCACGAGGAGCCTTTCGATTTCATGCGGCTCGGGTTGCACCTCGAGCGGGCTGGCCAGACGGCGCGCATCCTGGATCTTCACCATCACGCGCTGCGCGGCCGCACGGACGTGCCGACCGAGACCCTGGCGGCCGCGGAGTGGATCTCGATTCTGCGGACCCGCTACGCCTACGAGCCCTTCTTCAAGAAGCGGAAGGGGTCGCTGACGGGTCCGGCGGTGGCGAAGTTCCTGCTCCAGGAGCCGGCGTTCCCCAGCTCGGTCGCATACACGCTGACGCGCGCTCAGGCCGCTCTCGAGCGGATTCGCCCTCCGGGCTCACCCATCGGGCGCGGCTCGGCCGAGCGGCTCAACAAGCTCAGGGCGGGCGTGGTCGGCCTGAACGTCGACCGAGCGGTCGAGAGCGACATCCACGACGTGCTCACGCATATCGTCGATGCGACTGCAGAGGTGTCCCAGACGATCGGGGAGGAGTACTTCTATGCGGTCCTTCCGGAACCTCTCGAGTCCGAGGTAGTCGAGGCATGACCGATCCGATGGCGCCGCCGGCCGAGTCCGGCGCGCCACCCCTTCTCGGTGCCGGCTCACGTGTGTACTCGGTCACGCACACGACGACGTACCGCTACAGCGCCCCGGTCTACGAGAGCGCGCATGCGTTCCGGCTACGGCCGGCACATGATCGATTCCAGGAGGTTCTGGACCACCAGCTGACCGTCTCCGTCCCGGGTCGCTCACGGGAGCTCGAGGACGTATTCGGCAACCAGGCCGTGCACTACGAGATCAGCCAGCCGTACAGCGAGCTGGTCATCGAGGCGAAGTCCGTCGTGCGCGTGCACGATGGGGCCGGGCTGGCCGGGCCATCGCCCCTGCCCGAGGCGTCGATCCCGATCCCGTGGATGCCGTGGCAGTCGCAGATGATGATGCCCTACCTGCTGCCACCCGAGCTCGAGCAGTCCAAGCTCTACGAGCTCTCGGACTTCGCCCGCACGTTCGTGTATCGCAACGGGCACAACCTCGTAGGGTCGCTGCTCGACATGACGCGCTCACTCTACGCCGACATCGCCTACGTGCCCGGCGTGACCGCGCTGGAGACGACGCCCTACGAGGTCTACCGGGATCGACGGGGCGTCTGCCAGGATTTCGCGAACCTGCTCATCTGCCTCGCCCGACTGGAGCGCGTGCCGGCCCGCTATCGCGTCGGCTACATCCACACGGGCGGTGACTACGAGAACAAGATCCAGGCCGAGGCGTCCCACGCGTGGGTCGAGGTCTACCTGCCGTCGCAGGGCTGGAAGGGGCTCGATCCGACCAACGGGGTGCCGGTGATGGTCGACCACATCCGAGTCGCGACCGGGCGCAACTACCGTGACGCGACGCCGACCTCCGGCGTCATCAAGGTCGGCGGCGGCGAGGAGACTCTCGACGTATCGGTGAAGGTGGAGGTGCTCGAGGGGGGGTAGGCGCCTACTCCACCCTCAGCGTGATGGTAAGGAGACGCGTCCCGGAGCACCTGGTCAAGTCGAGGAATTACCTCGCATGACGTAGGCTCCCGAGTCTACCTTGAGCCCA
>JASFUR010000099.1:0-9399 GCA_050050215.1 Gemmatimonadota bacterium | reverse complement strand
CCACGCGCGCGACTCCGCGCCAGATGCGGAAGCTGTTCCGGAGGACCGTCCCGATCGGCATCGAGCACGGCACGGTCGGGATCTTGGCCAAGGACGGCATCATGTACGAAGTCACCACCTTCAGGAAGGATGTCGAGACCGACGGGCGCCATGCGGTCGTGAGCTTCGCAGCGACCATCGAGGAGGACCTCGCCCGGCGCGACTTCACCGTGAACGCCCTGGCCTGGCATCCCCTCCGCGAGGAGCTGCTCGACCCCTACGGAGGGCTCGCCGACCTCGAGGCCGGCGTGTTGCGCACCGTGGGGACGGCCGAGGAGCGTTTCCGCGAGGACTACCTGCGCATTCTGCGCGCGCTCCGCTTCGCGGGCCTCTTCGACTTGGCCATCGAGGAGGCGACGTGGAAGGCGCTCTCTTCTCTGGTCGAGCATCTCACGGTTCTCTCGGCCGAGCGCGTGCGTGAGGAGCTCCTCAAGGTGCTGGGAGCAGATCCGGCACCGACGCGCTCGTTGGAGCTCTATGCCGAGTCGGGGGCACTCCGGGTGCTCTATCCGGAGCTCGCTGCGCTTCGTGAGGCCGAGTCCGTCTGCCCGGGGGTGAGCCTCTGGGCGCTCTCGGTCGCGACGACCGCGGCGCTGCCCAGGGGCCGGCCCCTCCTCCGCCTGGCAGCACTTCTCCGTGAGCTGACGCCGCCTGAGGCGGGCGGGCTCCTGCTGCGGTTGCGTCTGTCCAATGCACAGACCGACGAGACGGCCTTCCGGGTGGCCGCCGATCCGATGCCCGACGCCTCCGAGGACGACCGCGTGTTCCGGCGTTGGCTCAGCGCCTCGGGGCCGGAGCGGCTCGCGGCGCTGTCGCGCCTCGAGCTGGCCCGGGCCCGCGCGGAGCGCGACCTCGGCGGCACGGATCGCACGGCCGAGGTGTCGGCCTCGTGGCGAAGGGCTCGCGAGGTGCGGGCGGCGGCCCCGCCGCTCTCGGTCGGAGACCTGGAGCTGGACGGCAGGGGACTGATCTCCCTGGGGCTCAAGCCGGGCCCGGGCTTCGGCCGGATCCTCGATTCGCTCCTCGATTGGGTGTTGGACGATCCCGAACGCAACCGCCGGGATCTCCTCGAGGAGCGCGCGGTGCAACTCGCCGAGGCAGAGGCCGCCCATGGCTGAGCTCGACCTGTTCGGCGGGAGCGACCCTGGGGGTGAGCACACGGGCTCCACCTCGTCCGGGGAAGAGGGTCGGGCTCGGGGAGCCCCGCTCGCCGCCCGCATGCGACCCCGCTCGCTCGACGAGTTCCGCGGCCAGGAGCACCTCCTCGGCCAAGGCAAGGCGATCCGGGCGATGCTCGACGCCGGAGAGCCCGGGAGCATGATCTTCTGGGGGCCGCCCGGGAGCGGGAAGACGACGCTGGCGAGGCTCATCGCCCACGCGACCGACACCACGTTCGTGGCATTCAGCGCGGTCACGGAGGGAATCGCCCGGGTGCGAGAGATCATTGCCGAGGCGGATCACCGACTGCGGGCGACGGGCCGGCGCACGATCCTGTTCTGCGACGAGATCCACCGCTTCAACAAGGCGCAACAGGATGCCTTCCTGCCGCACGTGGAGCGGGGCACGGTCGTCCTCATCGGGGCGACCACCGAGAACCCCTCCTTCGAGGTGGTTCGACCGCTTCTGTCGCGCGCTCCCGTGTACGTCCTCAACGCGCTCTCACCGGACGAGGTCCGCTCGATACTCGAGGACGCGCTCGCCGACGAGGAGCGGGGGCTGGGTGCCGATTCCGTCGGGATCGACGCCGAGGCGCTGGAGTTCATCGCAGTGGCGGCTGACGGCGACGCCCGGAGGGCGCTGGGGGTCGTCGAGGCCGCCGCCCGGCTCGTCGGGGAGGGCGGCACGGTCGACCTCGCCTCGGCGAAGGAGGCCCTGCAGCATCGCTTCGCGACGTACGACAAGGGCGGTGAGGAGCACTACAACCTCATCTCCGCGCTACACAAGTCGGTCCGCGGAAGCGATCCGGACGGCGCGCTCTACTGGCTGGCGCGCATGATCGACGGCGGAGAGGACCCGCTCTACATCGCCCGGCGGCTCGTGCGCATGGCGTCCGAGGACGTCGGGCTCGCGGACCCCAACGCGTTGCAGGTCACGGTCGCCGCCCGGGACGCATACCATTTCCTGGGATCTCCGGAGGGTGAGCTGGCCATCGCGGAGGCGGTGCTGTACCTGGCCACCACCCCGAAGTCGAACCGCGCGTACGAGGCGTGGGGCGCGGCGCTGGCCAAGGCCAGGGAGACGCCCGGCGCACCGGTTCCGCTCCACATCCGCAACGCGCCGACGGAGCTCATGAAGGACCTCGGATACGCGAAGGGCTATCGCTACGATCCGAACGAGGAAGACGGCGTAGCCGACCAGGAGTACCTGCCGGACGCGCTGAAGGGCTCCGTCTTCTACCGTCCCGGGCCCTATGGCCGGGAGAAGCGCATCGCCGAGCGGATGGAGTGGTGGGCCGCGCACCGGAGACGGAAGTCCGAGGGCGGCGGAGGAGAGGGCGAAGAGCCGCCCTCCTGATCGTGCCGGCTTCACCGTCGGTGTCCTCGTCGGTATCCTATTCCGGCGGCTCCGTGCTCGAACAATCCTCCTCGGAGCCGGAGGTGGCAGGATACCGACCCAACTGATCGACCTACAGACGCCGGTGGACCGGGCCTTTCTGGTCGGGGCGCCGGACCGTGAGCTCCCCAAGCAGCTCGTCGACGAGCATCTCGAGGAGCTCGCCCGTCTGACCGACACCGCGGGCGGCAAGGTGGTCGGCACCCTCGTGCAGAGGCTCGAGAAGCCGCACCCGCGCTTCTATCTGGGCGAAGGAAAGGCCCACCAGCTCGCGGACGAGATCGGAAGCGCCGAGGCGGATCTGGTCGTCTTCGACGAAGACCTCAGCCCGGCGCAGGGCAAGAACCTCGAGGATCTGCTGGAAGTCCGGGTCATGGATCGCTCGGAGCTCATCCTCGACATCTTCGCGACCCGGGCGCGCTCGAAGGAAGCGCGTATGCAGGTGGAGCTGGCCCAGCTCGAGTACCTGCTCCCGCGGCTGCGTCGGATGTGGAGCCATCTGTCGCGTATCCGAGGCGGCATCGGCCTGCGTGGTCCGGGTGAGACACAGCTCGAGACCGATCGCCGGCTCATCGGCACACGCATCGGGGAGCTGCGCCGCAAGCTGCGGGACGTAGCGAAGGCCCGTGCGGTACAGCGGAAGTCTCGGGGCGGCATGTACCGGGCGGCGCTCGTCGGCTATACGAATGCCGGGAAGTCCTCCTTGCTGCGCGCGCTGTCCGGGTCGGACCTGTTCGTCGAGGACCGGCTCTTCGCCACGCTCGACTCGGCGACCCGAACGGTGGAGCTCGGCTCTGCCCACGAGGCGCTCGTCACCGACACGGTCGGCTTCATCCGCAAGCTCCCGCACGACCTGGTCGCCTCGTTCCGCTCCACGCTCGAGGAGGCGGGTGAGGCGGACGTGCTCCTGCATGTGATCGACGCGTCGCACAGCGACTGGGAGGAGCACTACGAGGTCGTGAATCGCGTCCTGCGGGATCTCGACCTCGACGACCACGATCGCGTTCTCGTGTTCAACAAGATCGACCGGGTCACGCATGCGGAGGAGAGTGCGCTGCGGGAGCGCATCCGGGCTCTGGAGCCGCTTCCGGCCGTCTTCGTTTCGGCCTTCGATCCGGACAGCCTGGGCGCCGTGAGGGACACGCTCAGGGCGAGGCTCCTGGCCCGCCTCGCCCACATCGTCGTGGAGGTTCCCGTCTCGGACGGAGAGGCGATCGCGACCCTCTACCGCGAGGGTGAGGTGACGGAGCGGGTGGACCACGACATGAAGGTGTCGCTCACCGCCCGTGTGCCCGTCGCCGTGGCGGGACGTCTCGCGCAGAGGGAAGGGGTGAAAGTCGAAGAAGTCGCGTGACACCAGAGCCCCCCGGGCCCGACGCTTCTGATTAACTTTCCACGCTCCGTGGACTCAGAACCCCACGCACCATGCGGCTCTACATCAACATCGACCACGTGGCCACCGTCCGGCAGGCCCGCCTGACCGACGAGCCCGACCCGGTCCGGGCAGCGGTGCTCGCGGAGCTCGGGGGTGCCGACGGCATCACCGTTCACCTTCGCGAGGATCGACGCCACATCCAGGACCGGGACGTCCGGCTCCTCATGGGCACGGTTCGCACGGTGGTGAATCTCGAGCTGGCGGCTACGTCGGAGATCGTGGATCTGGCGGTCGAGCTCGAGCCCATGCAGGCGACGCTCGTGCCCGAGAAGCGCCAGGAGGTGACGACCGAGGGCGGGCTCGCGCTGACGGACTCGGCGCAACGGGAGTCGACCCGGACCGCGCTGGAACGCCTCTCGTCGGCCGGCATCCGGACGTCGCTCTTCATCGACCCCGACGAGGACGCCCTGCGAGCGTCCGTCGATCTGGGTGCCGATGCGGTGGAGCTGCACACCGGTGAGTATGCGAATGCCGGACGTCCGGAGCGAGAGGAGCAGATCGCGCGCCTGAGCCGCGCGGCTGCACTCGCGCGCAAGCTGAGTCTGGCAGTGCACGCGGGCCACGGCCTCACGTACGAGAACGTGCGCCCGGTCGCCGCGATCCCGGAGATCGAGGAGCTCAATATCGGGCACAGCATCATCTCCCGGTCGATCTTCACCGGGATGGAGGCGGCCGTGCGCGAGATGGCCGACATCCTCCGGCGGGCTCGGTCGGGCGCGTGAAGCACTGGGGCAAAGCGCTCCTGGGGATCGCCATCACGGTGGTCCTGCTCTGGTGGGCGCTGCGCGACGTCAGTGTCGCCGAAGTCTGGGAGAATATCCGCCACGGGAACTTCTGGCTCCTCGGCGCCGCGGTGTTCGTCGCGACGTTCGGCTTCTTCATCCGTGCGTTGCGTTGGCGGGTGCTGCTGAAGCCCCTGGGCGTGCCCACCACCGTGCGGTCACGCTTCGCCGGGATCTCGATCGGCTTCATGGCGAACAACGTGCTGCCCGCCCGAATGGGCGAGTTCGCCCGGGCTTACGCGTTCAGTCGCCTCGAGCCCGTGAGCGCCAGCGCCGCGTTCGGTACCCTCGTCGTGGAGCGGTTCCTCGATGGCGTGGTTCTGCTCCTCTTCCTCGTGATTCCGGTGCTCACGCCGGGCTTCCCCGCGGCCGGGGCTCTATCCGAGGGGCTGGGCGGGCTCGTTCTGCGGGGTGCCATCCTGGCGATCGTGGTGGTTCTGGTGATCCTCCTGGCGATGGCCGCATGGCCCCGGAAGATCCTCCAGATCGCCCAGTGGGTGGGCAGCCATCTGCCGGAAGGGATCGCCGACCCGGTGGTTCGCGGCCTAGAGACCTTCCTGGATGCGATCGCCATCATGCGGGATCCCAAGCTGCTCCTGCAGGGCTTCGCGTGGACGCTCTTCTTCTGGAGCTTCCACGGCATCTCGTTCTGGCTCGGAATGCTCGCATTCGGAATCGATACCGGCTTCATCTCGGCGATCTTCGTGGAAGC
Organism: Gemmatimonadota bacterium; assembly: GCA_050050215.1. GTDB lineage: Bacteria > Gemmatimonadota > Gemmatimonadetes > Longimicrobiales > Gaopeijiaceae > UBA2982. The sequence continues at coordinate 3,878 of JASFUR010000099.1, read as the reverse complement.
CGTGGTCGGCTTCGGGGTGGCTCTGCCGGCGGCTCCGGGCTTCGTCGGGACGTTCCACGCGTCCGCCAAGTTCGCCCTGAGTGACGTGTATGGCGTCGCGGAGCCGTCGTCGCTGGCCTTCGCCTTCGGATACCACTTCGGCGGTTGGGTCCCGATCACGCTGATCGGCTTCTGGTACGCATGGCGTCTCGGGATGAGCCTCGGCGACGTCGGCGCGGCAGAAGAGCGGGTGGAGGAGGATCTCGACGCCGCCCACGAGGTCGCCGAGCGGCTGCACGAGCTCGAGTGAGCGGGTCGGTTTCGGTTTTCGCCCCGGCGAAGCTCAACCTGGTCCTGCGCGTCCTGGGGCGGCGCCCCGACGGTTACCACGAGATCGACACGCTCTTCCAGGCCGTCGACCTGCACGACGACGTGGTCGTCGAGCTGATCGGGGAGGGCATCGAGCTGGAGGTCGACGGCCCGGATCTGGGGCCGGTGCAGGGGAATCTCGCGCATAGGGCGGCCCGGGCTCTCATCGCCGAGGCCGGCGTGGATACCGGTGTCCGTATCCGCTTGTCGAAGCGAATCCCCGTCGGTGCCGGGCTCGGTGGGGGGTCATCCGATGCCGCCGCGGTGCTCGTCGGCCTGGGAAAGCTCCTCGGCGGCGTCGAGCCGGTCGTGCTTCGGTCCGTCGCCGCGACGCTCGGATCCGACGTGCCCTTCTTCCTGGGTGACAGCCCGCTCGCTCGCGGAACCGGCCGCGGAGAAGTGCTCGAGCCCCTCGAGCCCCTTCCCGTCGCAGACTTCGTGCTCGTGTCGCCGCCGGTCCACGTGTCCACCGCGGGTGCGTACGCCGCGCTGGCGGAGGTCAGAGCGGGCGAGCGGACCAAGATGTCAGCGGAGGCTTCGCTCCGGCTGGAGGCTTGGGACGGGCTCGCGGACCTCGCGGAGAACGACTTCGAGCCGGTGATCTCTGCGGCTCATCCCGAGATCGGACGGTCGCTCTCGGCGCTCAGGTATGCGGGAGCCCGAGTGGAGCTCATGAGCGGAAGCGGGTCGACCTGCTTCGGGCTCTTCGGAGGACGGTCCGAGGCGGCGGCGGCCGCCGCCAGGTTGACCGACCAGCTGGGCTGGGAGTGCAGTGCCGTCCGGTCCCTGGCCTCCTTCTCCGAGCCGACGCTCGAATAGCCCCACGTCGCGGTACGGCACCGTCGGGGCTCAGCCCTTCTTCTGCTTCTTCTTCGGCTTCCTGGGCTTCGGCTCGGGCAGGGCGGCCGCGCTGATACGCACGAGCTCACTGAGCCACTCGCCGTCCTCGATCTCGCTCCCGATCAGGAAGCTCGGCTTGGCGCCCGGATAGGGCGGGGACTCGACCACGTCCCCGATGTACTCCCGGCCGACGTCCGTGGGCTTCATGAAGAGCCGATCGTCGCAGACCAGGGCGACGAGCTTGCCGTGGCTGTAGAGGCCGAACTCCCCGAACATCCTCTTGTACGTGATGCCGCAGTCATCGTCGAGTTGATCGACGACGTACTCGACGAAGCCCAGGTCGGACCCCATGGCACCTCCTGCGCGCTCGCTTGATGGCTGACCGGTCGCAGGCTAGGGCGCGGCTACCGCGCGCGGCAAGTCACGGGTCCAACATCCGTCCCGGTGGGGGTATCTTGAGTGTCTCGTCCCCAGGGACGTGCTGGCCCGTCGTCTAATGGCAGGACACCGGTCTTTGGAACCGGCGGTGGTGGTTCGAATCCACCCGGGCCAATCGCTGGAACGCCTCCGAGGCCCCGGCCCTTGATGATCTCGCGCTGCCTTCTCCTCGTCTCGTGCCTCGCGCTCCCGCTCGGGGTCGCCGGTCAGGTGGCCACCGTGGGGCCGGATACCCCCGTCGAGCCTGCGCACGATCCCGACGACGTGCACGGGGAGGCGCGCGACGCCCAGGCGGCTTTCGAACGGATCCGTCTGCGGCACTCCCCGATCCGCTACGGTGGCGGAGGCGGGAGCTGCGACGAGCACGTGGGCCGCTTCTGCACGACGTACCAGGAGGGCGAGTGGTACCCACGCGACGAGGCCCAGGAGATCGTCGACGCCCGCAGGGAGTTGTTGGCCGAGCTCGACTCGTTGCAGGGTCTCGCTCCCCGTGACGGCTGGATTCTCGGTCAGCGTGTCTGGTACCGCGGCGAGACGGGCGATTGGATCGGCGCCCTCGCCACCGCGCGGGACTGCATGGCCGAGGAGGGCTGGTGGTGCTGGGCGCTCCAAGGCCTCGCCTTACACGGGGCAGGGCGGTTCGAGGCCGCGCGGGCCGTCTTCGACATCGCGCTCGACGAGATGGACCCGGAGGTCGCCCTCGAGTGGAGGGTTCCCGAGCGCGCCGTCGATCGCGACGCGAGAGGGCTGCTGCGGGACTGGGAGGAGCAGGGAGGGGCCGTTCTGGACTCGGGCCTCACCTGGCTCTGGGCGCTCGCCGACCCGCTCTACCTGTTCGAGGGCAACGACAGGATGACCGCGCACTACGCCCGCTGGACCGTCTCGGAGATACGGCGCGACGCGCGAAATCCGTACGGCCTTGGCTGGTCGGACGACCTCGAAGAGCTGACCGTTCGACACGGCTGGGAGATCGGCTACGATCGCATCCGTCGCACGATCGGGATGGAACGCGATGCGGCCACGGGGCACAAGCATCCGGAGGGTCGCGACTACATGCCCCACGGGGACGTGCTGCGCGACCCCACGGGTGCCGAGGCCCGGGACATGATCGCGGGGCGGGTTCGACCCGGGAGCCTCTACGCGCCTCCCTACGCCCCGCTGCTCCTGCCGATCGAATCGGCGCTGACCGTCTTCCCGAGGGCAGACAGCGCGCTGGTCGTGGCGCCCGTGTACCTGCCCGAGGACACGAGCTTCCACGCCGGACACGACCATCCACGGCCCTGGCTCGACGCGGGTGACCAGGCGGGGATGCCGGACCGCGTAGGCTTTTTCGCCCTTCCCGTCGGTGGGGGCGAGCCCGTGGCGGCCCAGACCGAGGAGGGTGCCGAGGGCGCGCTGCTGCTCGAGCTTCCCGTTGGCGCGTATGTGCTCTCGGTCGAGAGTTGGAGCCCGTCGCAGCGCCGCGCCGGACGGTACCGCGTGGGGCTCGAGATCACCCCGGTCACCCCGGACGTCCCCCGGGTCTCGGACATCCTGCTCTTCCGTTCGACCACGCCTCCCCCCGCGTCGCTCGAGGACGCGTTGCCGAGGGCCCTCGGCCGGCCACGCATCTCGTCGGGCGATCGGCTCTCCATCGCCTGGGAGGTCACCGGCCTGGGATTCCGTTCGGAGACCCTGGACTACGCCGTGTCCGTCGACCGGACCGACCGCGGCCTCTTCCGCCGCGTCGGCGAGTTCCTCGGCCTCGCCGACCGCCCCCAACCGCTCGCCCTCTCCTGGCAGGAGCCCGCCCCCGAGCAACCCTCCCCCCAGTTCCGCTACCTCGACCTCGACTTCCCCCCGTTGGACCCCGGCGACTACGAGATCAGCCTCACGCTCCGCACGAGAGGCCGCTCCGAAGTGGTCTCCACCCGCTCCTTCGAGGTCGTCTCCCCCGACTAGCCCCCCTGTGCCGCGCGACCATCCAACGCCGGGCTCGGAAGGCCGAATCCCCGCGCGAGAAGGGCCGAGCCACGGCGTATCCCCGTAGCGGGGCTCGGATGCTCGCATCCGGAGCGTAGCGTAGCGAGCGCCCCCGCCCAGGGGATGCGCCGTGGCTCAGCCTCCGGCACAAACGGACCCCAGGCCTTCAGTTCGCCGGACGCGTTGACCCCCCTCCACGCGTTTTCTAGCTTTTCAGGCTCCCAATGCCCTGCGCCCTCCGGCACCCCCGAGAAGCCCAACAGAATGGACGACACCTACAGGCGGGGACC
>JASFUR010000098.1:0-9417 GCA_050050215.1 Gemmatimonadota bacterium | reverse complement strand
GACAGACCGTTGCGGCCCTTGCCGTGCTCGCCACGTCATGGGCCGCCGCCGCGCCCATCTCGGCACAGGAGACGCCGCCCCTGGTGCGCGGCCTCGTCACCGGATATGGCACCATCTCCTATTCCGCCGAGCCGGACAACGACTACGCGAACAATTTCATCGCCACGTTATCGCCGATGCTGCTGCATCAGGTCGGCTCCGACCTCCTCATGGAGGCCGAAGCGGACCTCGAGCTGGAGGACGCCTCCACGTCGCTCCACCTTGAGCATGCGATGATCCACTATCTCGGTTTCGAGCGGGTCCGACTCACGGCCGGGATGTTCCACCTCCCGTTCGGCATGTGGCACCATGCCACGTGGGTGAACAAGATGCCGACACCACCGCTGCTCTATGAGGATACGCACGGCGCGCCGACACACGACGCGCTCATGCCGATCCTGTTCGACGTCGGGGCGATGGCCAGCTTCTCCCCGGCAATCCTCGACCATTGGACCACCTCTGCGGACGTCTGGGTCAGCCAGGGTCCGTCCGACGAAATCGAGCCACACGTCCACGGCGCAGCCGAGGACACCACGATGGCCGTGGAGCCCCACTCGGACGCGGCAGCGTTGGGATACGGAGCCACCTTCGAGGACAACAACTCCAACAAGATGGTGGGCCTCCGCCTCCGAGCCATCTCGCACGGCGGACTAATGGTTCAGGCGGCCGGCTTCACGGCCAAGTACGACGCTGCGAGCGACCTTGGGGTCCGCGGAGCGAACGTGTCGCTCATGGTGGCACCCAGGGCGGCCGACGGCTCCGCGCTCTTCGACCTTCGAGGCGAGGCCATCTTGCTCGGCCAGGACTTCATCGACGACGAGGAGGGTGTGAAGGACCGCGCGATTTCAGGCGGCTACTACGCGCAGCTCAGCAAGCGCGTGAACGAGTTCGAGCCGGTCGCACGCTGGTCACAGCTACCGCAGGCGCTCGCCGGAGAAGGAGCTCTCGTCGAGTCCCGGCGCCAGTTGGCGCTCGGCGTCAACTACTGGTTCACGCCATCCGTTCCTCTGAAGGCAGCCTACAACATCGAGCTCGACGGAACGGACGCCTTCTTCATCGAATGGACGGTGGGATTCTAGATATGAAGACGATTCACGCAGTTGCTGCAACCGCGATCCTACTCGTGGCCGCGGGATGCGCGAGCATGGGCTCCGGGTCCGGCGAGAACAGGATGAATACCGCTTCCGGAGCCGAGCTGTGGCGGGCGACCTGCTCCCACTGCCACAACCTCAGAGGCGCTCAGGAATACACCGCCGAGCAGTGGTCCATCATCGTGAGCCACATGCGGACGCGTGCCGAGATCAGCCGGTCCGACGCAGAGCGGATCGCCGCGTACCTGGCAACCCTCTCGGACTAGACGAGACTCAGCGCCGGTCGGGGAGCTCGCGGGTGACGGTGATGTCGTCGTCCGTCCCGCGCTCCCCGTCCGGCCCCATCGAGCCGACGGTGTAATCGCGGCGCCCGGGTGCCAGATACCAGGGGTTCTCCCAGGGGTCGAGCTCGGGACCGGAGTAGTCGCGCCGCAGCCAGCCTTCGAACCCGCTCGGGAGACCCTCGCCACGTCCGAGCCGGACGTCGAGCTGGTCCGCCATCGCGTCGAGGCGTCCCGGAGCCAGACGACGCCCGATCTCGTCCAGCACGGGCGTCACCGCACGCCGCTGGATCTCCGCACGGCTGCTGGGAACCGCCATGGCGACTGCCAGAACCGCCAGGGCCAGCAGGAGGAGCTTCTTGATCATGACCTACAAGCTGTCCGAAATCCCCTGATTCTGCCAGGAATTTCTCAGGAGCTCTCGGTCACTGGAGCCACCTCGACCACGGTGCGGTCGTGCGTCGTTCGCAGCGGCAGCTCGGGAATGCGGAGCGCCAGACCCGTGGCGAGCACGACGAGGACGACGGTCAGCCAGTAGATCCTGCTCGTGGCGAGGGAGAAGGCCTCGCGGACCTCGGTCCCGATCCTCTCGGAGACCCGTTCGCCCGTCGCACGCAGCGCGTCGGCCTCGGCCCGGCTCGGCGCTTCGGTGGCGAGCTCCGCATACACTGTGTCGATGCGGCCCGGCAGGTCCGCGCCACCCGTCGAGACCAGCTCGTCGAGCGACGCGCCGGCGCGATCGGTGAACTCCGCCGGGAGTTCCAGCGTGGAGAACGACATCGCCAGCGTCGACGCCAGCACGGTCCCCATGAGCGCGGCACCCACCGTGGCACCCGTCTGCCGGAAGAACTGCGATGCGCTGGTCGCCTGTCCCACGAGGTGAACGTCCACCGCGTTCTGAATCGCCAATGTGAAGAGCGGCATACCCGGCCCGACCCCGAGGCCGGCGATGACCATGTACATGGCCACGAGACCGTACGGCACGCCGGGCCCCATGCGAGCCAGCAGCACCACGATCACGAGGAACACGAGCCCGCCCAGCACGATCTGGCGACGGTAGCCGACCCGGTCGACGATCTGCCCCGCGATCGTCGCGCTGAACACGATACCGAGTGAGAACGGGATGAGCGCCGCACCGGCCCCCGTCGCCGACACGCCGAGCACGTTCACGAGGAAGAGGGGCAGGAAGATCGTCACCGACATGAACGACGCGCCGAAGAAGAAGGTCGAGGCGTTGGCAGTGCGGAAGACGCGCTCCGAGAAGAGCCGCATGTCGAGGATCGGGCTCGTAGCCGTACGCGATCTCATCACGAACGCCGTGAGCAGCGCAACACCGTAGACGAACAGACCGAGCGTGACCGGCGAGGTCCACGGATACGCGCGCTTGTCGAGCTGGAGCGAGAGAATCAGCGGAATCAGCCCACCCAGCAGCAGCGCGCCGCCGACGAGATCGGGACGCTGTCGCTCACCAGGCGGCTCGAGCCTGGGCATGCGGGAAAGGATCGCCCAGAGCGCCACCGCACCCACCGGCAGGTTGACGTAGAAGACCCAGCGCCAGCCCTCGATGCCCGGAATGATGCCGCCCGCGTTGTCCGTCAGCAGGCCCCCGATGAGCGGCCCGAGAACCGAGGCGATTCCGAAGACCGCGCCCACGTAGCCCTGGTATTTCCCGCGCTCGGCGGGCGTGAAGAGATCGGCGATCACGATGAAGGTCATCGCGAAGAGCCCGCCCCCACCCACACCCTGGATGCCGCGGAAGATGACGAGCTGGGTCATGCCGTCGCCCAGGAGCGGCAGATCGCCGAGCTCGCCCGAGAGCCCGCAGAGCACGGAGCCGACGAGGAAGAGCGCAATCGCCCACATCGTGATGAGCTTGCGCGAGTACGTGTCTGCGAGCTTGCCGTAGATGAGAGCCACGCCGGTCGAAGCCAGGAGATAGGCGGTCGCCACCCAGGCGTATCGGTCGACTCCCTCCAGATCCTCGACCATCTGCGGAAGGGCGGTCGAGACGATCGTCTGGTCGAGCGCGGCCAGGAACAGCGCGATCAGGATCGCGAAGTAGATCACCGAGCGGTCGTGGTCCGTCACCGGCGACTGGATCGGTCCTGGTTGCGTCTCTGTCATGTGCGGTTATCGGGTGGACGTGCAACGGCCGACCGGCCCACGGAGCCGGACGGCCGTCTGAGGGCGCCTAGTCTAGCGGGGCTTCACGGCTCGCTCCAGGATGACGGACACGCCGACCCCGCCAGCCGCTGACTCACGAGGTCCACATGATCGCCGAGCACTTCGCCCTCGAATGCTCTACACAGGGAAACGACCACATCGTCGACGTCACGGCCCAGGTCCAGCAGGCGATCGAGGCCTCGGGAGTGAGTACCGGCCAGGCGGCCTTGTTGGTTCATGGCTCCACCGCGGCCGTGACGACGCTGGAGTACGAGCCCGGCCTGGTGAACCACGACGTCGCCGCCGCGATGGAGCGCCTGGCACCTCGCGACGCGCGCTACGAGCACGAGGAGACGTGGCACGACGACAACGGCCACAGCCATGTCCGTGCCTCGACCGTGGGACCGTCGTTGGCGCTACCGGTCACACAGGGTCGCGTGCCGCTCGGGACGTGGCAGCAGATCGTTCTCATCGACTTCGATACACGGCCGCGGAAGCGCACGCTGCACCTGAGCGTGGTGGGTCTCTAGTTCCGGCAAACCGTCAGGAGCGCAAGAACGCCGTGACGGCCGCCAGCCAGGCGGCCGGCCGCTCCAGGTGCACGGTGTGGCCCGCCCCCGGGACGACGACGACCCTGGCGTCGGGCATGAGCCCGGCCATGCGCTCCGCGATGCCGACGAACTTGCGATCCAGGGCACCGACCACGAGAAGCGTCGGTGTCTCGATACCCGTCAGGGACTCCCACAGGCTCGGCAGCGCCCCGGTCCCGAACCCTGCCAGCGCCGCCGCGAGCGAGCGGGGATCGTTGCGGAGGCGGAGCGTCCTCTGCCGTTCGCGAATCTCCGCGCCGAGTGCGCGCCTCGTCTCGAAGATCGGACGTGCCTCCCATGAGTCCACGAAGGCCTCGATGCCATGCTCGACGATCTCGTCGGCGAGCTCGCGATCCGCTCTTCTCCGGTCCGCCCGCTCCGCCTCGGTGGCCAAACCCGGCGAGCCGGATTCGAGCACCAGCCGGCGCACACGGCCGGGATTGGCCGCGGTGAAGTGGAGCGCGAGGCGCGCCCCCATCGAGTAGCCGACCACGTCGGCGGGCCAGTCGCCCCGGCTCGCCACGCGCTCGAGCGTGGCGGACAAGGTGAACGCCGCCGGGTCGGAGTTACCAGCGTCTCCGCCGTGACCGGGTAGGTCGACCAGCACGGGAGGGAGCCCGGCTCCGGCGAGCCCGTCGACGACATCGTCTCCCCACATCGCCGAGGAGCCGGCGAATCCGTGGAGGAGCACCGGATGTCCGAGCGCCCGCTTCAACGCTCGTCCTCGTTGCACGAGCTGGGCCCCATCACGAGCTTGGCGGCATGAGAGTCCTCGTCGTGGGTGCCACGGGCACCATCGGGAGCGCGGTCGCCGACGCGCTCGAGGCCCGCAGTCACGAGGTCGTGCGCGCCAGCTCGTCGCACGGCAACCCACGGGTGGACATCGGCACGCCGGCTTCGATCGACGCGCTGTACGGGCGGATCGGCCCGCTCGACGCGGTCGTCTGCGCGGCCGGCATCGCCCAATTCGGTGCGCTCGAGGATCTCGACGACCAGGACTTCGAGACGAGCATCGAGAACAAGCTCATGGGCCAGGTGAACCTGGTCAGAAAGGGCCTGGCCGTCGTCGCTGCGGGTGGCTCGTTCACGCTCACGAGCGGCGGACTGTCGCAGAATCCCGACGAGGGGACGGTCGCGGTCAGCATGGTCGGAGCCGCGGTCGAAGCCTTCGCGCGCGCCGCCGCCCTGGACCTCGCCGGTCGATACCGCGTCAACGTGGTGAGCCCGGGTTGGGTCGCCGAGTCCCGGGTGAAGGCGGGGCTCGATCCGATGCCCGGAATCTGGGCGAAGGACCTCGCCGAGTACTATGTCGACCTCGTCGAAGGAGACCGGACCGGGAACGTCGTGAGCGCCGAGAAGGCCAAGGCCTGACAGCGCCCGCTCACCACGGCCGGCCTCCGGGGCACTACGTGGCCTCCGGCTCTCCACCTTCGTGTCTCACGAACAGGGTCTGCGTCGGATACGCGAACTCGAGCCCCTCGGCCTCGAAGCTGCGATACAGCTCGAGATTGATCGCCTGCTGCGTGTCCATGTACGAGTTGTAGTCGGGAACGGTCATGTAGTAGACCGTCTCGAAGTCGAGTGAGGACGCGCCGAAGGACGCGAAGTGGCTGCGGTCGAAGCGCGTGTTGCTCTGTGATTCCACGGCCTCCCGCACGATCTCGGGGGCGCGGGCGACCTTGTCCGGTTCCGTGCCGTACACCACGCCGATCTTGAAGACGATCCGTCGCTCCTGCATCCGCTTGTAGTTGCGGATCCGGCTCGACAGCAGATCGGAGTTCGCGATGACGAGCTGCTCGCCGGACAGCGAACGCACGCGCGTCGTCTTGAGGCCGACGTTCTCCACCGTGCCCATCGAATCGCCGACGATGATGAAATCGCCCACCACGAACGGCTTGTCGAGCACGATCGCGAGAGAGGCGAAGAGGTCCCCGAGGACGTTCTGGACGGCCAATGCGACCGCGATGCCTCCCACGCCGAGCCCGGCGACCAGGGCCGTGATATCGATACCCAGGGTGTCGAGCGCAATGAGGCCGATGACGCCCCACACGGCGAGCCTGACCAGGAAGCTCACCGCACCCATCGCGGTCGCGACGCCTGGATCGTCGTCCGCGACGCTCTTCCGGTATTGGTGCAGCCCGTAGTTGACGATGGCCGTCGCCCAGAAGGCGAGTTGGAGCAGAAGCCCCAGGACGAGGCCGGCGCGCATGATCCCGGCGGCGCGCTCCGTCAGCGTGAGCGCCTGCGAGCCGGCCCACACACCCACGAGCATGATGAAGAGCAGCTTGGTGCGGTCGAGGAGATCGGCGACCAGGTCGTCGACGTCGTTGTCGGTCTTACCGGCCAGGCGACGCACCTGGGCCGCCACGACGGCGGCGACGACGCGCAGCACGAGAACGACCGCCACCCCGATGGCAGCGGCAGTCACCCAGCGGGTGATCGTGTTCCCCCAGAAGACGGTGTCCCAGAACGCGGCGTCCGACATTCGAATCCTCAGATGGCGTGCACGGTGGCGGGCTTCCTCGCCGATGGACACACCCGACCGGCGGAGGCGTTCCCGGTCGGGCGGATCGGGTTGACATCGATGACGGCCCGGTCATTGTCCATGGATCGTGGCCATCTCCCGCAGGTTGCAGGGCCGTATCATGCTCGTCGCGCTCCTCGGCGTGGCGGCGTGTGGTGCGCCCGACGGCCCCGCGGACGACTCCGTGGTCGAGGTCTGGGCGCACTCCGGGCAGGAAGCGGAACGCGCCGTCCTGGAGGCCCAGGTCGACCGTTTCAACAGCGCCCACGCGCCTCTCAGTGTGGAGCTCACTCTGATCCCGGAGGGCTCGTACGACGAGCAGGTCCAGTCCGCCGCGCTGGCCGGCGACCTGCCCGATGTCCTCGAGCTCGACGGGCCTTTCGTGGCGGCGTACGCGTGGCGAGGTCATCTGCGTCCCCTGGGTCCCCTGATGCCGGATTCCCTCCTCTCCGACCTGCTCCCGTCGATCGTCGAGCAGGGTCGCTACCAGGGTGACCTCTGGGCGCTGGGAACGTACGATTCCGGCCTCGGCCTCTTCGCCCGCCGCTCGGCGCTCGAGGCGGCGGGGATTCCGGTGCCCTCTTCGCCCGCCGAGGCCTGGAGCGCCGACGATCTCGATACCTGGATGACGAGGCTGGCCGAGAGCGACGAAGACGGCGCCGTTCTCGACCTGCACCTCAACTATCCGGGCGAGTGGTACACGTACGCCTTCGCGCCAGCCATCCGGTCCGCCGGCGGCGCGCTCCTCGACGTGGGCATTCCCCGGGCGACCGGGGTGCTGGATTCACCTGCGTCCGTCCGCGCCATGACGCACGTCCAGCGATGGATCGTCGATGGCCGCGTCGATCCCAACGTCGACGACGCGGCGTTCGTGGAGGGCCGCGTGGCGCTCTCCTGGAGTGGCCACTGGGACTTCGCGCGGTACCGGGAGGCCTGGGGCGACGACGTGGTCGCCCTGCCCCTCCCCGACTTCGGAGGGGGAACCCGGACCGGCCAGGGCTCCTGGGTCTGGGCGGTCACCTCGGGCGCGTCGGACCCGGAGGCCTCGGCGGCGTGGATCCGCTTCCTGCTCGCGACGCCCGAGGTCGAGGCCATGGCGTCGGCGAACGCGGCCGTGCCGGCTCGCGGCGCGGTCGCCGTGGCCAGTCCGTTGTATGGGCCCGACGGGCCTCTGCGGATACTCCTGGAGCAGCTCGAGGACGGCTTCGCCGTACCGCGACCTCGCACGCCGGCATACCCGATCGTCACGTCGGCCTTCCAGGAGGCCTTCGACGCCGTCCGTAGCGGGCGGAACGTCGGCGACGCCCTCGCGTCGGCGGCCGAGATCGTCGATCAGGAGATCGAAGACAACCGTGGATATCCTGCCACCACGGGATCGAGGTGAGCTCGGTCGAACGCCCGGGTCGCCTCGCGCGACTCCTCGACGCTCCGATCCTCTTGACCCTTCCGGCCCTCACCGGACTCCTCCTCTTCGTCGGGGTGCCGTTCGGGCTGGCCGTCGCCATGTCGTTCACGAACCTGCGCCTCGGATCGCCCCTGCCGCTGGAATGGGTCGGTCTCGACCAATACGCCAGGCTCCTGCACGACGAGACGTTCAGGCGCGCACTGCTGAACAACGCGTACTTCGCCGTGGTGATCGTGCCGGTGCAGACGGGCCTGGCGCTCGCGGCGGCCCTCGCCGTCGACGGGCGCTTCCGTGGCCGGGGCTTCGCACGCGCCGCCTTCTTCATCCCGGCTCTCTTTCCCATGGCGATGGTCGCCGTCGTGTGGGAGCTGATCTATGCGCCCGGGTCCCAGGGTCCGCTGAACGCGCTCGGCCAGACGCTCGGAGCGTGGGCGCCCAGGGACTTCCTCCGGGATCCCGCGCTCGCGATGCCGTCGCTCATGGCACTCTCGATCTGGCAGGGAATGGGGCTGCAGATGGTGATCCTTCTCGCCGGCCTCCAGGCGATCCCGCGCGACCTCTACGAGAGCGCTCGTCTGGACGGCGCGGGCGCTTGGAGCCGGTTCGTGCACGTCACGCTCCCGCAGCTCCGCAATCCGCTCGTCTTCGTGGCGGTGATCACGACGCTCCTCGCGTTCCGGCTCTTCGACCAGGTGCAGATCCTCACCAGGGGCGGGCCCGGCGACGCGACCACCACCGTCATGTACGAAGCGGTCACGGCGGCGTTCACCCGCCAGCAGGTCGCGCTGGCCTCGGCGATGAGCGTCGTCTTCTTCTGCGTGGTCCTCCTGATCACTGCGCTCGGACGCGGCGCCTTCCGCCAGGAAGCGTCGAGCCCATGAGCGCCACGGGACCGCGGCCGACGGGCTTCCTGCGTTCGGCCCGCTCCGTCGCCGTCGTCGGGGCGGCGGCATTGTGGCTGCTGCCGGCCCTCTTCGTCCTGGCCGGAAGCCTCAAGCCCGACGAGCTCGTGCTCAGCGAGGCGAACAGCTGGCGAGCGCTGTGGCCGAGCCGGCTCACCCTGTCGAACTACGCCGACGTGCTCAGGCGCGTGGAGTTCGGCCGGATCCTGCTCAATTCGCTCGTCATCAACGTCGGGATCGTCGGGGGAGGCCTCGTGGTCAACTCCCTCGGCGGCTACGCCCTCGCGCGACTCCGCTTTCGCGGACGGGCCGTCATCCTGGCGGTCGTCCTGGCGCTCCTGGTGGTGCCGCTCGAGGCGATCGCCGTCCCGCTCTTCTACCAGATGACCGTGCTCGGCGGCCGCGATACCTACTGGGCCCAG
>JASFUR010000097.1:0-9468 GCA_050050215.1 Gemmatimonadota bacterium | reverse complement strand
GCCTCGGCCATCCGCGTCGCCATCTCACGAGCTTCATCGACGTCGAACGTGGTGAGCTGTGTGTGGATCAGCTCCTCGGCGTGTGTTACCGCGACCTGTCGATTCTCCAGCACCGCGGAAAAGGGGAGGTTCCGAGGCGCATGCCCGATGACCGGGATGTCCAACTCCCTCCCCGCCTCGGTGAGCGCGGCGTACGTGTCGGCCGCCAGATTGCCATGCACCTTCACGAAGTCGTATCCGCGGGCGGCCTGGCGGGCGACCTCGGAGCGCGCATCGGCGGGGGTGCGGATCGCCGGCTCCTCCACGTACCGTCCGGCCGTATACACCGTGGGGCCTTCCCGCTCTCCCGCGGCGATGCGGTGTTTCAGCGCCAGGTGGCTCGGTCGACCCTCGAGGTTGAAGACCGTGGTCACGCCGTTCGCGACGAACAGGGGGAACCAGTCCTCGTAGCTTCCGCGCAGATGCACGTGAGCGTCGGTCAGCCCGGGAGCGAGGTACTGCGTGCCGTCGCCCTGGATGATACGAGCCCCGCGGGGTGGCTCGAAGCTGCCCGCGTCCGCGATTCGCTCGATGAGCCGGCCGCGGACGAGGACGGTCTGGTGGGGCAAGACGACATCCCGGTCCATGGGGACGACGTTGAAGTCCACGAAGACCGTGGCGGGCTCGCCGACCGGGCCGGTCACGGACCCTCGGGCGTCTGCGACGTTCGGGGAGTGGTGGTGCCCGACGGGACTGCTGTGGATGGCTACGACGGCGAGGGCCCCCAGGACGACGGCCGCGCCGACTGCGTCTTTGGGGTCGAGCCTCATCGAGATGGGTGGGCGCCGGAAGCTGGCTAGCGGAGGAGGCTGTCGAGCGCTTCGGCTCGTGCCTTGGTCTGGTCCTGGACGTCGAGCGCCTTGCCGACGGCGCCGGATCCCGGAATCGGCATCTCGGAGATGAGGCTGTCCTTCTGACGGCGGGTCAGCGTGTCGACCGCGGTCTCGTAGTCGCCCTGGCTCTCGCCACAGGCCCAGACGGCCGAGACGGCCGCCGCGACGACGAGGACTCTCTTCATGCGATGCTCACCATGGGCTCGACGTTCACGGTTCGGCGGGTCCAGCGCAAGCTTCAGTCGGCGGAAGCGGGCGTCCACCCGCAGATCCGCTCGGCGAGACGGATCAGCGTCAGCGGCGACGATCCCTCGGCCTTGTTGTTCGCGATGACGAAGGCGGGCCGCTCCGCCAGGATCACGTCCAGCACGGTAGTAGCGATGCGGTCGCGCGACTCCGGGTCCTCGTCCACGAGCCGGTCGAACGGCGCATAGCGGTCGCGCGCGGCCTCGTATCGCAGACCCGAGTGGAGCATCCACCGGACGACGAGGGCCGGCTGATAGAAGGGCTGCACGAGTGCGAGCTGGCGCTCGATGGGCGCCATCGCAGGGTGGACGTTGTAGCAGTGCGCCACCCCCACCGACTCCAGCACGTCGGCGTAGCTCTCGTCGAGGAATGCGGGGGTCCGGAGCTCGACCGCGTAGAGCGGACCTTCGGGGAGTGCGGCCAGGAATCTCTGCAGCTGTTCCTGGAAGGCCTGTCGACCACGCACCAGGTTGGCCGGGATGGGCGGGAACTGGAAGAGGAGCACGCCCGCCTTCGCGCCCAGCCCTTCGACGAACGGCGCCACGACCGCGTCCACCGCGTACGACGGGTCGAGGAAGCGTGGATTCCGGGCACGGACCCCGGGGGTCTCGGGGTCGAGGGGAGAGGTGACCAGCCGGTCCGCCTTGACCAGGAAGCGGAAGTCGTCGGGCACCACCGCCGCGTATTCCCGGAAGTCGGCGACCTCGAGTGGGCGGTAGTAGGTCCGGTCGACGCCGACCGTCCTGAAGAGTGGATGCTCGGCATAGGCCGGGAGCCCCTCGCGGGCCAACATGCGCTGGGAGGTTCGGCGGTCGTACACGATGCCGTCCCAGCCGGGGAAGCTCCACGACGACGTCCCCAGCCGGAGCGTCGGCGGCAGCCGTCGGGCCAGAGCGCGGACGTGCTTCGACGGCGTCACGGCGCCGACCCCCGGCGGTGGCTCCGCGAGCATCTCGTCGCCGAACAGACCCAGTTGAGCGTCCATGTCGACATGGACTAACGGCTGTCCCGCCGGCCGACAAGACGTCGCCCTCGGGGTCGGCTTATCTTGGGGCATGGAAGTCCAGATATTCGGGGTCAAGAACGACGCCGCCACGAGGAAGGCGCTCCGCTTCTTCAAGGAGCGCAGGGTGAAGGTCCATTTCATGGACTTCAAGCAGCGGAACCCGTCCGAGGGCGAGCTCAAGCGCTTCTTCCAGCGGTTCGGCGAGGAGAAGCTCGTCGACAGGGACGCCAAGCGCTTCCAGGCGCTCGGGCTCCAGACGGCGTACTACGGGGACGAGCGCTGGCTCGAGATCGCGTGCGACGAGCCGACGATCCTCAAGATGCCGCTGGTGAGGGCGGGCAACCGGCTGACCGTGGGCCACGACGAGGACAGCTGGAAGGAGTGGACCTCCGGCTGACGCCGCTGTGCCGGCCTGCGCCTCAGCCCTGGAGCGAAGCGATCAGGGACGCGCAGCTCCCGGGTGCTCCGCCGCTGCCGAGCGTCAGGCTCAGGAATCGGGGAAAGAAGCCCTGCAGATCCTCGCGGCTCCGTCCGACCATCCCGCTCTCCGCGAGCTCGAACAGCTCCCGTTCGCCTTCCATTCGTACGAGCGTGTCGCGCACGCGCTCTCGCCATTCCTCGTAGGTCCGGTCGGGCCCGAAGACCATTTTGTGCAGGTTGATGCAGGGAGCCAGGGTGTTGAACGTGGCGAAGTACTCCCAGCGCAGCCCGCGAAGCGCCTCTTCGGTCTCGACGAGGTCGGGGATGCCCTGGAGCAGCGAGTGGATGTCCTCGGGGATGAGGCCCGCCCGCGCCTTCCGCGCGGCCCCGAGCGCCGCCGAGCGGGCCCAGTCGAGCTCGTCGGCCCGCAGGGTCTGATCCGTGCGGCGGTAGTACGCCTCCAGCGCGTCCCCACCCATGTTCGCCAGCACGACACCCATCAGGTTGTCGAGCAGGGTCGGCCCCTGGTCGATGAGCAGGAAGCCACTCGAGATGAGCTCACGCAGCGTCGCCTCGGCCTCGGCCTCCTGTCCGTCTGAGAGCTCCACGGCCGCCTTCGCCACCATCGCCAGGCCCGCGGTCCTGAACGCGGGGAAGCGCGGCCAGAGGTCCTGGAAGCTGGTCGAATCCGGGAAGGGGAGGCGCCACCGCCCGCCGACCACGTCCACCAGAGGTGCCCGGGCGAGCAGACGGAACTCGGCGTGGGCCGGGTGCGTGGCCGCCTGGCGGAGGGCGGCTTGTTCCTCATCGCTGAACGCCGAGAGCGGACGGCTCACGAGGTCGAACGCCACCGTCTGCGAGAACGGATCGGGGAAGTAGTCCGGCTCGGGGAACCACCCGGTCTCGTAGGTCGTGGTCGGCGCGCGCTCCGTGGGCTCGGGAGACGCTGGTCCGCCGACGAAGGCCAGGTTCTGGAGCGCGGCACCGGCTTGCTCGGCCGTGATCGCGCCGTCCTGCTCCAGCTGGTAGCGGCGCAGAGCCTCTGCGCCTCCCGCCGCTTCCTGGACCGGCTGGAAGGACGGCACCGCGATCTCGGCGAGGATGGGTCCGATCGCCGTCGTGACGCTGATCGTCATCGTGGGCACGAGGGCGACCAGGAAGAGCACCACGAGGACCCCGGCCCCGGCGCGGAAGCGACCGCCCTCCTCCTTGGGTCCGGCACCGAGGACCACGGCGTCGCCCGCCCGTGCCAGGGAGTCGTTCCAGGCCACGGACTCCGCGCGTACACGGTCCGAGCCCTCCTGGGCCTGCCAGGCGTTCCTCGCGGCGCGCACCGTGCTGTTCTGGCTCACGAGCATGAACAGGCCCACGGCCGTCATCAGCCCGGTCGGGCCCCAGGTCATGAGCCAGATACCGGACGGGGTCACGAAGCCCCGAGCCGCCAGCACGATGGCGAGACCGAAGCCGATGACGAGCCAGAGCGCCCCGCCGAGGACGAGCCCGGCTCCTCGCAACCGCGCCTTCACGACGCGGGTCAGCCCCGCGGAGTCCAGGCCCGCGAAGTGGCGCTTGCCCTGGATCAGGAAGCCCGTGTCGCGGCGCGAGTCCGTCGCGACCTCGACGATGGTGAGCGCGCCATATCCGATGTCGGCGGCGGCCCCGGCCCCGCGCAGGATGCCGAAGAAGAGCCAGAAGGCCACGACGACCAGGATCGCGCCCAGAATCGAGATGCCCAGCCCGAGCTGCCAGTTGTCCTCGAAGGGGCCCAGGCTGTAGAAGGGCTGCTCCACCGCGAGAGCCCACAGGAGCGGCAGCACGAGCACGAGGCTCCCGATCCAGCCCAGCGCGATCACCCTCCAGAGCCCGCCCTGGAGCCGCTCGAGACCGGGCGGGGGCCACGAGAGGGGTGGAGGTGTCGTCAACGGCGTGCTGTGTGGGGCATCGCTATCGCTCATCACGTTTCCCGGGACGAGTTGCGGTGTGGCAAGATATCGGAAGAACCGAGGCGGCGCGCCAGGTTCTTGTTCGGCTTCGGGTCACACGACGTCCCTCTCGATCGTCGTATGGATGCGGACACACAACGGGGAGGGACGATCGATGAACGAGGCGCGAACCATCGCTCGATGGGTGGTGGGCTGTTTGGCTCTGTCGATGGTCGCCTGTGGTGGCCTCGGGCCGCGAGACGCGCAGCGAGCCGCGCTGGAGGCCAACCGGGCTCGTTGGCTGTCGCAGGGGCCGAGCAGCTACCAGTACGCGCTTCGTCGCTCTTGCTTCTGCCCGTACCTCGGCCCCGTTCGGGTCACCGTCGCGGCGGATACCGTCGTGGGGCGCGTCTACGTGGAGAGCGGCGACCCGGTACCGGAAATCGAGGCGGACGCCTTTCCGGCGGTGGACGGGCTCTTCGAGCTTCTCGACCAGGCATTCGAGAACGGAGCGGACGACATCGACGTGACGTACGATCCCGAGCTCGGGGTGCCGATCGAGATCTCGATCGACTACTTGGAGAACGCGGTCGACGACGAGCTCGGCATCCAGGTGACGGAACCGGTCGAGCCCCTCCCGGTGGCTCTCGCTTCAACCAGCTGAGGGCCTGGCCCTATATTGGCAGGCTGGTCGGACCCCGGTGGGCCCGACCGGGAGAGCCTCAGCCGAGGAGCCTGCTTGAGCCGACAGCCGGAAAAGCTCCGCCTCGCGACCGTGACGATCCCCGCTCCGGATCTGCGGCCGGACGTGTTTCTCCGTCACGCCAAGGGCGACGAGCGCGGGTTCTGGGCCAAGGACGACCGATGGGTCGCACACCGCGGCGTAGCATCGGAGCTGAGCGGCAACGCCGGCCCCGGGGTGGACCGCTTCGAAGAGGTGGGCTCGGCAGCCCGTAGCCTGGCGCTCGAGCCCCTGCTGCCTCCGGGCACGACGCGCGCGCCGAGACTCCGCTACTACGGGGGTTTCTCCTTCCGTCCGGACCACCGCGCCGAGGGTGTCTGGGCGGACTTCCCGTCGTGGCTCTTCCATGTACCGGCCTTCGAGTTGGAGGGGGAGGCGTCGGGGGACGCGTGGCTACGCATCCGCAGGCTCGTTCCCGAGGACTCGGGCGACGACGTTTTCGTCCGCCTCAGGCATCGCGCGGAGGCGCTCAGGGCGGAGCTGACCGCCATGGGCGAAGCCGCTGCCCGACCCCGTCCGACCGCCCCGGGACGCGCGACGCCGACCGACCGCGAGAGCTGGGAGGAGGCGGTTCGCGAGTCGCTCCGGGCCATCGATCGGGGCGTGGTCTCGAAGGCGGTGCTCGCGCGCACGCTCGACGTCGAGCTCGACGCTCCAGTCGACCCGGTGGACGTGGTCGCTCATCTGTGGAGCACGAACCGCGGCAGCCATGCCTTCCTCTTCGAGCCCGTCGCCGGCTCGGCTCTGGTGGGTGCGGCTCCCGAGACGGTCGCGACCCTCCGCGATGGGATGTTTCACGCCACCGCGGTGGCCGGCTCGATCCGTCGTGGGGACTCGGCGCGCGAGCAGGCCGAGCTGGCCGCGCGCCTGCTCGCGAGCGAGAAGGACCGCGTGGAGCAGCGCATCGCGTTGGACGACATGCTCGCCAGGCTCGGGACCGTCACTCACCAGATTCGCACCGATCCGCAGCCGCACGTGCTGACCCTCTCCCGTATCCAGCATCTCGAGACCGAGATCCGTGCGAGCGTGCCGTCCGACGTGGGCATCCTCGACCTTCTGCGCCTCCTCCATCCCACTCCCGCCGTGTGCGGTCTGCCGCGGGACTCGGCCCTGGCCTTCCTCGCCGAGGCGGAGCCCTTCGATCGGGGGTGGTACTCGGGTCCGGTGGGGCTCTTCGACGCCGAAGGCAACGGCATCTTCGTGCCGGCGCTGAGGATGGGTGTGTCCACGGGGTCCGGCTGGAGGCTCTTCGCCGGCGCCGGGATCGTCGAGGGCTCCGTGCCCGCGCTCGAATGGGAGGAGACCGCCATCAAGTTCGAGCCCATGCTCGAGGCTCTCGGCGCCAGCGGTGCTTCCCTCCCATCGACTCCGACCGTTGCCGAGTCGGAGGCTCGCCCTAGCGGGGGAGCATGAGCCGACGGGCCGCCAACACGGTTTGGGCCGCCAGCTTCGTCGATGAGCTCGCCAGGGCGGGCGTCCACGAGGTGGTGCTCGCTCCCGGCTCCCGCTCCACGCCGTTGGTGCTCGCGTTCGCTCGGGACGGCCGCTTCCACATGCGGGTGCACCTCGACGAGCGCTCCGCCGCTTTTTTCGCGCTGGGGATGGGGAAGGCGTCCGGCCGGCCCGCGGTCGTGGTGACGACGTCCGGAACCGCGGCGGCGAACCTCCTGCCCGCGGTCGTCGAGGCGGCCCAGGCCGAGGTACCGCTCCTGGTGCTCACGGCCGATCGTCCGCACCGGTTGCGGGACCAGGACGCCAATCAGGCCATCGATCAGGTCCGTCTGTTCGGAGCGTACCCGAAGGCTTTCCACGAGGTGGCGCCTCCTTCGCGATCCGGGCCGGAGCTGCGGCATCTTCGGGCGCTCGCCTGCCGCGCGGTCGCCGACGCGGTCGGCCCTCCCGCGGGACCGGTGCACCTGAACTTCCCATTCGACAAGCCGCTCGAGCCGACCGATACGGCCGAGAATTCGGACGCAGACGACCCCGTGGCCGTTCGAGGGAGACCCGATGGGGCGCCTTTCGTGGAGGTGCGAGCCGCCCGTGTCGTGCCGGGCGAGGGCGAGCTCGAGAGGCTCGCCGGTTCGCTCGCGAGCGACCGCGGCGTGATCGTGGCCGGGCCGAGCCCCGAACCGGAGACGCTGGGCCCGGCGGCTCGTTCGTTGTCGGCCGCGACCGGCTTCCCCCTGCTCGCCGACCCGCTCTCGGGTGCGCGGTTCGGGCCGTCCGGCGGCGCGCACGTGGTCGCCGCATACGACCTGTTCCTGCGCGAGGAAGCCGCGCTCGATGCACTCGCCCCCTCGGTCGTGGTCCGCGTGGGCGCGTCGCCGACGTCCGCCGCCCTCCTGGCCTGGATGGATCGCCACCGCACCGCCCCCCAGCTGATCGTCGACGCCGGACGTCGGTGGAAGGACCACGGCTCGACCGCGGACGTGTACGTCCGTGCGCAGGCCGGTCCGACGCTCCGGGGGCTGGCAGGGCGAGCGGCCCACTCGGCCGCCGAAGCATGGACCGCCCGATGGCGTGAAGCGGAGCACGTCACGTTGACGACGCTGGCCTCGTCCACCGGTGAGCAACACGAGGGAGAGGTCTGGGAGCGGGTTTTGGCCTCGGTGCCCGCCGAGGGCACGCTGGTCGTCTCGAACTCGATGCCGGTGCGCGACCTGGACGCGTTCGGTCACCCGCGGGAATCGTCGCTGTTCGTGGCTGGGAACCGGGGCGCGAGCGGCATCGACGGGGTCGTGTCGACCGCGTTCGGCGTGTCGGCAGGTCGCGAGGGACCCGCGGTGTGCGTGCTCGGCGATCTGGCCTTCTTCCACGACCAGAACGGGCTGCTGTGGAGCAGGGAGAAGGACGCGACGGTCGTGTTCGTCCTCATCGACAACGACGGGGGCGGCATCTTCCACATGTTGCCCGTCGCGGAGCACGAGCCTCATTTCACGCCGCTGGTGGCGACGCCGCACGGGCTGGATCTGAGCCATGCAGCCGAGATGCACGGCATCGGGCTGCGAGACGTGCGGATCGACGATCTGGGGGAGGCACTGGGTGCGGCGCTGAGCGAGGGCGGAACGTCCGTCCTGCGCGTGCGGACGAACCGGGAGGCCAACCACCGCCGGCGAACGGAGGTCGTGGAAGCCGTGCGACGGAGCGTGCGTGCCGCGCTGGGGTAGCCCCGGCGACTTCGACAGAGAGATCACCATCCCGCGGGAGAACCCCGAGCGATGACCAAGCCGGATTGGCAGGAAGTGAAGCAGTACGAGGACATCACCTACCACAAGGCGGGCGGCGTGGCGCGCATCGCGTTCAACCGTCCCGAGGTCCGGAACGCGTTTCGGCCCGACACGCTCCTGGAGATGCAGGAGGCCTTCAAGGACGCGGGGGAGGACACCGACGTGGGCGTGGTGCTTCTGACAGGCAACGGACCGGCGAAGGACGGGAAGTGGGCGTTCTGCTCGGGCGGCGACCAGAAGGTGCGGGGCGACGCCGGGTACGTCGGCACCGCGGGGGTGCCGCGACTGAATGTGCTCGAGCTGCAGCGCTACATGCGCTCGATGCCGAAGCCGGTCATCGCGCTCGTTCCCGGCTACGCGATCGGCGGCGGGCACGTGCTCCACGTGGTCTGCGACCTCACGCTCGCAGCCGAGGGCGCCATCTTCGGTCAGACGGGTCCGATCGTCGGCTCGTTCGACGGCGGGTTCGGGTCGTCCTACCTGGCCCGGCACGTGGGTCAGAAGCGCGCCCGCGAGATCTGGTATCTGTGCCGCCAGTACACGGCCGAAGAGGCCTACGAGATGGGTATGGTGAACAAGGTCGTGCCGCTCGAGCAGCTGGAGGACGAGGGTTGGCAGTGGGCCCAGGAGATCCTGCAGAAGAGTCCGCTCGCCATCCGGCTCCTGAAGAGCGCCTTCAACGCCGACGTCGACGGCCAGGCCGGCCTGCAGGAGCTGGCGGGCAACGCGACGCTCCTCTTCTACATGACGGAGCAGGGTCAGGAAGGCCGAAACGCATACGTCGAGAAGCGCAAGCCGAACTTCCGCAAGTATCCCTGGCTCCCGTGGTAGAGAGGAGAGCTCCGATGTGCCGTCGCACGTCCACCTCCACGTCCTCTCCGGAACGGCGCTCCCGCCTCGGGCCGGCCCTGGTCGTCGCGCTCGCTTCCATGTCCTGGCTCGCCGCCTGCGCGTCCAACGCCGGTCTGTACGCGCCCACCGAGCAGATGCTCTCGGAGACGGCGCCCGACTCCTTCGTGGTCGAGGTGATGAC
>JASFUR010000096.1:0-9519 GCA_050050215.1 Gemmatimonadota bacterium | reverse complement strand
CCCAGCTGTTGCTGGTCACGAGGAAGGCGCGCCCGATGCCACCCGTGGCCATCACGACGGCCTTCCCCTTGAAGACGGTGAAGCGACCCCGCTCACGGTCGTACGCGAACGCTCCAACGCACCGGTCTCCGTCCTTGAGGAGCCTGGTGACCGTGACCTCCATGTGGACGTCGATCCCCTGATGGATGCCGTGGTCCTGCAGCGTGCGGATCATCTCGAGGCCCGTGCGGTCGCCCACGTGCGCGAGACGCGGGTACGCGTGACCGCCGAAGTTGCGCTGGTTCATCCGGCCGTCCTTGGTCCGATCGAGCAGCGCCCCCCAGGCCTCCAGCTCCCTGACGCGGTCGGGGGCCTCTTTGGCGTGCAACTCGGCCATGCGCCAGGCGTTGAGGTACTGACCGCCGCGCATCGTGTCGGCGAAGTGCACCTCCCAGGAGTCCCGCTCGTCGGCGTTCGCCAGCGCGGCTGCTACGCCGCCCTCGGCCATCACCGTGTGGGCCTTGCCGAGCAGCGACTTGCAGACGAGTCCCACCGACGCGCCAGTCGAGGCCGCCTCGATGGCGGCACGGAGTCCCGCGCCTCCCGCCCCGATCACGATCACGTCGTGCTCGACGAGCTTGTGCTCCGCCATTAGAAGATCCTCCAATCGGCCCAGATCCCCATGGCGCAGAGACGGACGTAGACGTCGGTGAACGCGACCCAGACCAGGCTGAACCACGCGAAGCGCATGTGGCGCTTGTTGCACCAGCTGGCGCAGTCGTACGCGGTCCGGCGCACGGGACGGCGGGCGAGCTTGTCGACCATGCCCCCGACGAGGTGTCGGAGGGAGTGGCAACCGAAGGTATAGAGAGACAGGAGGCTCACGTTCAGAATGAGAACGAGCGTCCCGATGCTGAGACCGAGCTCGCGTCCGCCGCCCTCGGTCTCGAACCAGAGCGCCGTCCACGCATCCCGGGTCAGGAAGACGAGGAGCAGGAACGCGAACGGCAGCGTGTACCGGTGGATGTTCTGCAGGATGAGCGGGAACTTCCGCTCACCCCGGTATCCGGTGACGGGCGTTCCGACCGCGCACGAGGGCGGCCCGGGCCAGTACGACTTGTAGTAGGCCCCCCGGTAGTAGTAGCAGGTCAGGCGGAAGCTGACCGGCATCCACATCACGAGCCACGCGGGCGAGAAGTGCAGCCAGCTCGGCCACCACAGGGGATACGGCCCGAAGAGCGCGTGCGGCGACGGATCTCCGACCGGATACCAGAGCTCGGGAGAGTAGAAAGGCGACAGCAGGTTCCCGGAGTGGTAGTAGCTCCCCTGAGCCACCGCCCATGTCGCGTAGATGATGAAGGACAGGAAAGCGAGTCCGACGGCGACCGGCTGAATCCACCAGGTGTCGCGACGGGAGGTCTCGCCGAAGGATCGCTTCACGGGTAGGGCCGTGACTTTGGACGGCATGAAATCCCCTTTGGATTGTCATCGGGGCCACGAATCGGCGTAGCGCCGTCTAATATGCCGGGCCCACCCCGTACTGCAACGCTTGACTCACGGCGCGGCTCGCTGTGTCTCGGGCCATGAGCCTGGCCGCCCCCCCCGACCCCCGTCGACCCGCGGCAAATGCGCCGCCAGTACCCAGCGCCCCCCGCTCCCCCGGGCACCCGACCGACGCATCCCTCGGCAGCATGCGGCGTACCGATCCATATGCTACAATTTTGTTATCCTCAGAGAAGCGACGTACAATCTGGTAGCCTCCATCGGGTGGGGCGCGCCGTGAGACACCCCATGGGATCCGGATGGGGGACTCCCTCCCCTCTGATCCCTTCGCAGACCGCGTCGATCGCCCGCCGGCACGCCGCCTCAGGATACCGAAGTTACAACATTTCTGTCGTATACACATGCTTGACTTACGGTATTGTCGCTCCCGGAAGAGCGGCTCCGGGTCAAGGTCCGTTCGCGTAAGCCGATGTCATAGAACGACTTGAGACCCTCGCCACACACCACCGCCAGGGATTATTAAGAACGGTACGGCAGTTGCTTAAGAAATGTGCCCATAACGCAGCTCGAGCACGATTACCACAAGCACAGTTCCCATAGGAGGTGAGATGAAGAAGGTCGAGGGGATCATCCGACCCCACCTGCTGGACTCGGTGAAGACCGCGCTCCAGGAAGCGGGCGTCGAAGGGATGACGGTCACCGAGGTGAAGGGCTTCGGTCGTCAGAAGGGCCAGTCGGAGACGTACCGAGGAACGGAGTACAAGGTCGAGTTCCTTCCCAAGCTGAAGGTCGAGGTGGCGGTAGCTGAAGACCTCGTCGACGGTGTCGTGGGAGCGTTCCTGAGCTCCGCGAAGACGGGCAAGTTCGGCGACGGGAAGGTCTTTGTGAGCACGCTCGACGACGTGGTGCGGATCCGCACCGAAGAGCACGGAGAGAGCGCCCTCTGACGGCTGGCTCTCCTGCAACGATTCGCTACCGAAACCCATTTCCTATCAAAGGTGAGATCAGAGTGAGCAGGCATATTCGAATCAACGTCATGCGCGTGTTCGCGTTCGCCATGTTGGCGTTCGCCGTCGGCGCGCCCACCGTCGAGGCGCTCGAGCCAGTAGCCGTCGTCGACGTCGCGACCGCCGCGACGGCCGTTGCTCCGGTGGCTGTAGCCCAGGAGGAGCCGGCCCCCACCGCTGAGTCCAACGCCGAGGCCATCGCCGCGGTGCAGACCAACGCGGACTTCGTGTGGACCCTCATTGCGGCGGTCCTCGTCTTCCTCATGCAGGCCGGATTCGCGCTCGTCGAAGCCGGCATGACCCGCGCCAAGAACGCGGTCAACATCTGCATGAAGAACCTCATGGACTTCTCGCTGGGGTCGCTGGCCTTCTGGCTCATCGGCTTCGGGATCATGTTCGGCCAGACCTCCACGGGCTGGTTCGGTACCTCGGGCTTCATGCTGTCGGACTTCGGGACCGACGGCGATCCTTGGCTCTATGCATTCTGGATGTTCCAGACCGTCTTCGCCGCGACCGCGGCGACGATCGTATCGGGGGCGATGGCCGAGCGCACGAAGTTCGGCTCGTACATCCTGTACAGCGTCTTCCTCACGGCCATCGTCTACCCGGTGTTCGGGAGCTGGGCGTGGGGCAGCCTCTATCAAGGCAGCGGTTGGCTGGAGGCCCGAGGCTTCATCGACTTCGCCGGCTCCACCGTCGTGCACAGCATCGGCGGGTGGGCCGCGCTCGCAGGCTCCATCGTGCTCGGCCCGCGCCTCGGACGCTACGGCCCCGACGGCAAGCCTCGGGCGATGCCGGGTCACAACCTGGTGCTGGCCACGCTGGGCATGTTCCTGCTCTGGTTCGGCTGGTTCGGCTTCAACGCCGGTAGCACGACGGCGGCCATCACCGACATCGCGCTCATCGCGGTGAACACCAATCTCGCCGCCGCGGCCGGTGCGTTCGGCGCCATGGTGACGGCGTGGATCTTCCTCAAGAAGCCCGACGCCACGATGTCGATCAACGGGGCCCTGGCGGGGCTCGTGGGCATCACGGCGGGCTGCGCCAACGTGGTACCCGGCGCGTCCATCATCATCGGGTTCCTCGCGGGCATCATCGTCGTCTTCTCGGTCCTGTTCTTCGACAGGCTCAAGATCGACGACCCCGTGGGTGCAGTCTCGGTTCACGGTGTGTGCGGTGCCTGGGGCACCCTCGCGGCCGGCCTCTTCAATGCCGGCGGCACGTCGGGCGCGATCATCGTCACGCAGCTGATCGGGATCGTCGCCGCTTTCGTCTGGGCCTTCGGCGCCATGTTCATCTTCTTCAAGATCGTCTCCGCGACGGTCGGCCTGCGGGTCAACAAGGAAGAGGAAGTCGCCGGTCTCGACGCCTTCGAGCACGGAAACGAGGCGTACGGTCCGGACACGTTCACGGCGACCGCCGCGGAGGTTGCGGCGTGAGGTCCCGTGGATCCCTGGAGTCAAGCAGAGTTTTCAACGTGGCGCTCCGGCCGGCAACGGCCGGACGCCCACTCCCTACCCAAAGTGAGGTCATTTCGATGAAGATCAGAAAGGTATCCGCTGTTGCCGCCGCAATCGTCGGAGCGCTCGTCGTTCCGGCTGCGGTTTCGGCCCAGGCCGAGGTCACGGGGAATGCCGGATACGTGAGCCAGTACTACTACCGGGGGATTCCGCAGAAGAACTCGTCGGCGAGCGCGGGACTGGACGTCGCCGCGTCGAACTTCTCGGCGGGCACCTGGGCCGCCGACGTGGGTGACGGCTCCGAGGTCGATCTATACGCCGCCGTGGACATCCCGGTGTCCGACATGGTCGGTGTGAGCGTCGGCGGGACCGGGTACTTCTACACGGGCGACTTCGACGTCACGTACCTGGAGGGCAACCTGGGCGTTGCCCTGGGACCGGTCTCCATCGAGTGGTCGCTCGGCTCCCACCAGTACGATCCGGATGCCGCGAAGTACTCGTTCCTCGGCCTCACCGTCGAGCAGAACGGTCTCTTCGCGACCGTGGGCTCGTTCTCCGAGTCCAGTGAGTTCAGTGATGCGATCGGCGACATGTTCACGCTCAAGGCGGAGGATCTACCGGCCACGGCCGGGATCCACGGCCAGTACCTCGAGGCCGGCTACGGCTTCTCGACCGCCGAGCTGGACTTCGTGATCTCCGGCATTTGGAACGACATGGAGCTCTCGGGTCAGGGCGCCGACGAGCTGACGTTCGTCTTCGGCATCAGCAAGACGTTCTCCATCAGCAGCGGCATGTAGTCCATGGCGGGGTGACCGGCCTTCCCATGCGGGGGGCCGGCACCCCGTCTCTCATCCATCCCTTCCTCACGGGTCTCTCAAACAACGAGACGGGACCCAAAGTCCCGCGCCGGTCGCCGGAAATGTCGAGCATAGGAATGAACCAGAACGGGATCGAGGAGCGCGCCGCGCTCCACCCCGATCCGGCGACGACCCCCACCCAAGAGCGCGTCCGGTCCTTCAAGGGCTTCCTCGCGACCGAAACGGACCGACTCCGTGCACGGCACGAGTTCGGCCTGGGTGGCAAGGAGATCGCCCAGGGACGCAGCCACCTCGTCGACGCCGTCGTGGCGCAGACCTGCCGCATGGTGGCCGACGACCTGGGGCCCGACGTCCGCAGCGAGTTGGCGGCCTCCACGGTGATCGCGCTCGGTGGATACGGACGCCAGGAGCTGGCGCCCTCCTCGGACGTGGATCTGCTCTTCCTGCATCCGGGCCGGATGAGCCGAGTGGCCGAGCGCTTCGTGGAAGGCGTCGTGCCCCTCCTCTGGGATGTCGGGCTGAAGCTCGGACACAGCGTGCGCTCCGTCAGCGAGTGTGTCGACCTCGCGGCGGAGGACCTCCACGTCCGCAACGCCGCCGCGGAGGCACGCCTGCTTCTGGGTAGCACAGAGCTCTTCAACGCCCTGCAGAAGGAGCTGCTCTCCAAGGTCTACCGGAGCCCGAAGGCGAACCGGCGCTTCTACAAGGCGATGCGGGCCGAGTTCATCGACCGGCGTGAGAAGCACGGGCCCGTCATCGGCATGCTGGAACCGAACGTGAAGGAGGGCGCCGGAGGCCTTCGCGACCTCCACACCGTGATCTGGGTCGGGCTCGCACGCTATGGAGCCCGCGGTCTGGACGGCCTGATGGCGGCGGGGGTCATCTCGCCCACCGACTACGGCCGCATGCTCCGGGCGTACGACTTCCTGCTCCGGGTCCGCAACGAGGCCCACTTCCGGACCGGACGTGCGACCGACCTCATCACGCTCGAGCTCCAGCCCACTCTGGCCAAAGGGTTGGGATACTCCGACCAGGGCACCGCCGCGGCCTCCGAGATCTTCATGCGCGATTTCTATTTCCGCGCCCAGGAGATCCAGCGCTTCGCCGACGCGTTCCTCCGCCAGGCCGAGCTCACGACTCCGCCGGCGGGGATTCTCCCCCTGACGAGGCGTATGCGGGCCGTCGGCCCGGAGCGCAGGTACCGCATCCGCGGCGAGGAGCTGCTACCGGGTCCGGACGGCATCGACTTCGAAGAGGCACCGCTACGGCTCTTCGAGGTCTTCCAGGTGGCTCAGCAGCACGGAGTGCGGGTCGGCGCCGAGCTCAAGGAGATGGTGCACGAGAATCTGGATCTCGTCGATCGTGGCATCCGCCACTCGCCGGAAGCGGCCAGGGCCTTCATGGCTCTGCTGAGCCCGCTCGGCCGGGTGGCGGCCACCCTCACGGAGATGCACGAGACCGGACTGCTCGGCCGCTTCCTGCCCGAGTTCAGAACGCTCACCTTCATGGTGCAGCACGACTACTACCACCGGTACACGGTGGATCAGCACACGCTGAAGGCGATCGAAGCGCTAGACGACCTCGCACTCGACGACTCGCTCGATCTGGCAGGCGCCCGTGCTTCGCTTCGGGACGCGTTGCGGGAGGTCGACGATACGGCGCGCCTGGTGCTGGCCGTTCTGATGCACGACGTGGGCAAGGGCCAGGGTAGCGGCCACGTGGTGAAGGGCGAGCGGCTGTCCAAGGAGGTCTGCCGCCGCCTGGGACTCGACGCCGAGGCATCCGGCGACGTCACCTTCCTGGTGTCGAAGCACCTGGTGATGTCCCGGGTTTCCCAGCGTCGCGACCTGAGCGACGAGGATCTCCTGGTCGGCTTCGCCGAGACGGTCGGCACGGTCGACCGTCTCAACATGCTCTATCTACTGACCTTCGCGGACATGAGCGGGGTCGCCCCCGGCGTCTGGAACGAGTGGAAGGCGGTGCTGCTCCGGGACCTGCACATGAGGAGCCGATCGATTCTCGCTGGAGGAGGCCCGGCGGAGGAGGCGTCACGGCGCCGCGTCCGCTTCGAGGAGAAGGTCCTCCAGGACCTGATGCCCGAGTTCCTGCGGAGCGACGTCGACGAGTTCCTGAGCCACCTCCCGGACCGATACATGCTGTCCGTGCCGCCCGACGCCATCGCCCGTCACTTCGAGATGATCAGGGAGCTGGGCACGCGCCCCTTCGTGACGGACTGGCGCCAATCGGAAAAGGGGCCCTACACGCTCTTCTCCGTCTGCGTGAACGATCGCCCGGGCCTGCTCGCGAGCATCGCGGGTGCGCTCACGGGCAGCGGCCTCGACATCCTGAGTGTGGACATCTTCACCAGGGACGACGGGATCGTCCTGGACTGGTTCAAGGTCTCCGAGGCCGCCATGGGATCGTCCGCGGTGCAGCCGGTCACCGAGAGCCGGTTCGCGACGATCGACGCAGACCTGGGCGCCGCGCTCGACGGCACTCTCGACCTCTCTTCGGCGGTCGAGCGCCAACGAGCCCGACAGGTTCGCAGACGCCGGCGGCGGGCCGCGACGCCCGTGGTCCGGTTCGAGAGGCCGGAGGTGCCGAACGGACGCACGGTCATCGAGGTGAAGGCGAACGACGAGCCCGGGCTGGTCTACACGATCGCCGCCACGCTCGCCGACCTCGGAATGAACATCTCGCTCGCGAAGATCGCGACGGAGAAGAACCAGGCCCTTGACGTCTTCTACGTCAGCAACGCCCACGGAGCGTCCCTCTCCCCGGGCGAGGAAGCCGCGGTCGAGCGAGCCCTGATCGAAGCGCTGAAGCGGCCCGACTGACCGGATCCCGCCCCGTCGAACGGAGCTGCGCGTACGGTTTTCGCAGTCCTCGGCGGTCCGGTCCGTCCCCCGCTCACCTGGGCGGCCGACAACGCCGGCGCCGGTCAGCCGCCGTAGAGCTCCTCGGCGGCCCGAGCAGACACGATCAGGCCCTTGATCAGAGCCGAGCTGAGCCCGCGGTGCTCCATCTCGTTCAGCCCGGCGATGGTGCACCCGCGCGGCGTCGTGACCCGGTCGATCTCGCCTTCCGGGTGCGCGTTCTCACGCAACGTGAGCGTCGCCGCGCCCCGGGCGGTCTGCCCCGCCAACAGCAGCGCCTCTTCGGGGTGGAAGCCGATCTCGATGCCTCCCTGCGAAGCGGCTCGAATGCATCGGAGGAAGAACGCCACGCCGCACGCGCAGAGTGCCGTCGCAGGCCCGATCATCTCCTCGGCGATCACCAGCGTCTTCCCGACGAGGTCGAAAAGCTCCTGCGCTTCCAGGAGTGCCTCCTCCGAAGCTTCCCCGGCGGACAGACACGTCATCGATTCGCCTATGGCGACCGCCGTGTTCGGCATGGCCAGGACGAGCGGTACGGCGTCCCCGACCGCGGCGCGGATCTGCGAGCTCGATACTCCGGATACCACGGAGACCAGGCGATGGCGGTCCGCTTCGAGGTCTCCCGCGATCTCGGCGAGCAGCGCGTCCAGCTGCTGCGGCTGTACGGCCACGATGATCAGGTCGCTTTCCCGCACCGCTGCCCGATTGTCCGAGCCCGTGCGATATCCCAGCTCGGCCAGATCGGCGAGCTTCTCCTCCTGACGTCGAGTGAGGTGGATGTCGGATGCCTCGAGGTGACCGGCACCGACCCAGCCCAGGGCGAGCGCCCGGCCGAGGTTGCCGCCCCCGAGAATAGCCAGCTTGTTCATGCGTTGTCCGCTTCTTCCTGAGCTTCGCGTTCCTGCTTCACCTTCTGGGCGACGTGATCCGGCGCAGCGTCATATCCCGCAGGCTTGCGTGAGTGGTACCCGCGCCCCTGCGTGATGGACCGGAGGGTGGCCGCATACTTGTACAGCTCGGACTCCGGCACGACCGCACGCACGGTCGTACGTCCGTCCTCCGGATCCATGCCCTGCACCTTTCCACGCCGTGACGTCAGGTCACCCATGATGTCACCCACGTACTCGTCCGGAGTCGTGACCGCGACCTCGACCATGGGCTCGAGGAGGATGGGGCGGCACTTCTGAGCAACCGACCTGAACGCCATCGAGCCGGCCAGCTTGAATGCGATGTCGGACGAGTCCACCGAGTGGTACGAGCCGTCGTAGCACTCCGCCGTGAAGTCGACCATGGGATAGCCGGCGACCACGCCCTTCCCGGCCGCCTCCTGGATCCCCCGATCCACCGAGGGGACGTACTTGCCCGGAATCACGCCGCCCTTGATGGAGTCGACGAACTCATAGCCCGTTCCCGACCGGGCGGGCTTCAGGCGAATCCAGCAGTCCCCGAACTGACCGCGACCGCCGGACTGCTTCTTGTGGCGTCCCTGTCCTTCGGCCTGCTTCGTGATCGTTTCACGGTACGCGATACGCGGCTGCTCGGTCTCCACGTTCACTCCGTACTTCCGTGCCATGCGCTCCAGCTGGATGTCCAGGTGGAGCTCGCCCACGCCCCGGGCAATGGTTTGGTGCAACTCGGAGTTGAAGGCCGCGGAGAACGTAGGGTCCTCCTCGTGGAGCCTGGGCAGCACCTCGCCCAGCTTGTCTTCGTCTCCCCTGGTCGCGCCCTTGATGGCGACAGAGATGTCGGCCGGCGGGAACGCGATCGGCTCGAGCGCGATCTTGCTCCCCCTGTCGCACAGCGTGTCGTTGGTGTGGGTATGCTTGAGCTTGGCGACCACGCCGATGTCACCGGCGTGTAGCTTGTCCACCTCGAC
>JASFUR010000095.1:0-9565 GCA_050050215.1 Gemmatimonadota bacterium | reverse complement strand
CTCGGGGCGTCGACGACATCATGCCAGGCTACACGCACCTACAGCAGGCGCAGCCGATCCGGGCCGCCCACTGGGCGCTCGCGCACGTGTTCGCGTTCCTCCGGGACGTGGAGCGCGTGGACCTGGCTGCCACGGCCGCTTCGGTCCTGCCCCTGGGCTCCGGCGCCATCGCCGGTTGTCCGTTTCCGGTCGACCGTGAGGCGCTTCGAGAGGAGCTCGGGTTCGAGCGTGTCAGCGAGAACTCGATCGACGCCGTCTCCGATCGCGACTGGATGTGCGACTTCACGTATGCCGGAGCGATGATCGGAGTCCACCTGTCGCGGCTGGCGGAGGACCTGATCCTGTTCTCGAGCCTCGAGTTCGGATTCGTGCGGCTCTCCGACGGCTACTCGACCGGGTCGAGCCTCATGCCCCAGAAGCGCAATCCGGACGTCGCCGAGCTCGCCCGTGGCAAGTCGGCGCGTCTGGTCGGCAGCCTGACACGGATCCTGACGCTCCTGAAATCGCTGCCGACGGGCTACAACCGGGACCTCCAGGAGGACAAGGAGGTGCTCTTCGACACGGTCGACACGCTCCTGCTGACGCTGCCCGCCGTAGCCGGCGCGGTCGAGACCCTGGACTTCGTCCCGGAGCGGATGGACGAGGCCATGGCCGCGGAGCTGTTGGCGACCGACCTGGCCGACTATCTCGTGCGCCGCGGTGTGCCGTTCCGGACCAGCCACGAGGTGGTGGGTCGACTGGTCCGCATGGCCGAACAACGGGGCGTCTCGCTGTCCGGGTTGCGGCTGGACGACTTCCGCGAGGCCCATGAGGCGTTCGAGGACGACGTGCACCGGCTCTTCGACTGGAGGGCTTCGGCCGACTCGCGAGACAGTGACGGGGGAACGTCGCTGCGCTCGGTACGCCGGCAGCTCGCCGAGGTCGAGTCGCGCCTGGCGGATCTCGACTCCGACTAGGCTTCACGGGGCGCCCACCCCGGCACGCGTCGACGGCGGTGCCGAGGTATAGCCGGGCGCTCAGCTCGGCAGCGTTCTCCCGGCGGCCTGAGCGAACGGCCCCAGGGCCCCCATCAGGGTCTCGAACTGCTCGAAGTCCAGCGACTGGTCGCCGTCCGACGTCGCGGTCTCGGGCTCCGGATGGACCTCGATGATCAGCCCGTCCGCCCCCGCCGCGATGGCCGCGTAGGAGAGCGCAGCCACGAGGTCGCGTCGCCCGCCCGCGTGCGAGGGGTCGGCGATCACCGGCAGGTGCGTCTCCTTCTTCAGCACCGGGATCGCCGCGAGGTCGAACGTGTTGCGGGTGGCAGTCCCGAACGTGCGGATCCCCCGCTCGCACAGCACCACGTTGGGATTCCCCTGGCTCATGACGTATTCGGCCGCGAGGAGCAGGTCTTCGACCGTCGCCGACATCCCGCGCTTGAGGAGGACCGGACGACGGAGCCGACCGACCTCGGTGAGCAGGTTGTAGTTCTGCATGTTGCGGGCGCCGATCTGCAGCATGTCGGCGTAGGAGGCCACGAGGTCCACCTGTCGCGTGTCCATGACCTCGGTCACGATGGGTTGGCCGGTCTCCGCCCGAACGGCCGCGAGAAGCTCCAGGCCCTCCTCACCGAGCCCTCGGAACGAGTACGGTGAGGTGCGTGGCTTGAAGGCACCGCCGCGCAGCGCCTTCGCCCCGGCGGCTTTCGTGGCCCTGGCCGTCGCCTCCAGCATCTCCCGACCCTCGACGGAGCAGGGACCGGCGATGACCACGATCTCGGGCCCCCCGATCTGCACGTCGCCGAGCAGGATCCGGGTGGGCTCCACCGAGAAGTCGAGGGAGGCCAGCTTGTACGGCCGCATGACCGGGTGGACGGTGTCGACGCCCGGGATGGACAGGAGCGAGATGCCTTCGAGGCGGGTCTCGTCTCCCACGCACCCGATCACGGTGCGGTGCTCGCCCTGGGACACATGCGTGCGCAGTCCGAGCGACTCGACCCGTTCGCGGATGTGGTCCAGCTCGTCCTGGGTCACTCCGTGCTTGGTGACGATGATCATCTGTTGTGAATCCTCTGCTGTGGGCAGAGCCCCGCCTCGGGGACACGAAAAAAGCCCCCGACGAGACGTCGGGAGCCCATGTGCCCTGTCCGTGTGATGGTCGCGCTATGTACGCACGGAACGGCACGGGACCCCCGCGTGGGTGCCCCGATACCAGTATCGCAGTCCGTGCCGGCCATAGGCATTCATGGGCCAAGGATGGTGCCGCCGGGGACGGGGTGTCAACCACGAATACCGGCGAAGGACGCTACTGAGTCCGGGCGCCGTATCCGTCTGGAACCAGGGGGGATGCCTGGGTACATTTGCGGGGCTTTCGCGCGCGACAACCCACCGACGGCCCTTTTCCGCCTAGACCCGCTCATTCTCCGACCCCTGGTGAGGAGTCCGTTCGCGTGACCGAAGTTGGTGTGGACGAGCTCAAGCGCCGAGCGGCCGAGGCCGCGTTCCAGCGAGTCCAGAGCGGGATGGTGCTCGGCCTGGGGACTGGAAGCACGGTCGCGCATCTCCTCGATCTCATCGGTGCGGCGCTCTCCTCGGGCGAGCTCACCGACATCGTCGCCGTGCCCACGTCGGTGCGCACGGAGACCCGCGCCAGAGAGCTCGGTATCGAGTTGATCGGGCTGGCCACGCGGCCTGCGCTCGACCTCACGATCGACGGCGCGGACGAGGTCTCCCCCCGTCTCGACCTCATCAAGGGAGGCGGAGGCGCACTGCTGCGCGAGAAGATGGTGGCCCAGGCGTCGGAACGCGTCGTCATCATTGCGGACGCGGCCAAGGCCGTGGGCCGGCTGGGATCGACGTTCCCGTTGCCGGTCGAGGTGGTGGAGTGGTCGTGGGACGCCCACGTCCGCTTCCTGGAGGGCTTCGGAGCCGAGGTGGTGCCTCGACGGGGCGCCGACGGTGCGCTCGTCCGAAGCGACAACGGGCAGCTCCTGCTCGACTGTCACTTCGAGGGTGGCATCCCCGACCCGCAGGGACTCGAAGAGGCTCTCTCGCGCAGGGCGGGCATCGTGGAGACGGGGCTCTTCCTGGGGATCGCCGACGAGGCCTTCGTCGCCGGCCCCGACGGCGTACAGCGCATGGAGGCGCAATGACGAAGATCGCCCCGTCCATTCTGGCGTGTGATTTCGCACGCCTCGGCGAGGAGATCCGGGCGGTGGAGGGAGGTGGCGCCGACTGGATCCACGTCGACGTGATGGACGGCCACTTCGTGCCGAACATCTCAATCGGGCCGGTCATCGTGGAGGGGGCCCGGCGCTCGACCGGACTTCCGCTCGACGTGCACCTCATGATCGAGGCGCCGGAGCGCTACATCGAGGCCTTCGCCGAGGCCGGCGCCGACAGCATCACCGTCCACCAGGAGACGTGCCCGGACTTGCCCGGGATCGTGAAGAAGATCCACGCGCTCGGCGTTCGCGCAGGGGTCGTGGTGAACCCCGACACACCGGTCGAGTCGATCCGGAGCGTCGCGGCCGACATCGACCTGCTCCTCATCATGTCCGTGCACCCCGGCTTCGGCGGGCAGAAGTACATCGAGGGGAGCACTGAGAAGATCGGTCGGGCCCGCAGCCTGCTCGACGAGGTGGGCTCGTCCGCCGAGCTCGAGGTCGACGGCGGCGTGGATGCGTCGAACGCGGCCGAGATTGCCTCCGCGGGCGCCACCGTGCTCGTCGCCGGCTCGGCCGTGTACGCGCATTCCGGGGGGCCCGCAGAGGGCGTTCGGGCCATTCGGAAGGCGCTGGACGTGTGAGAGAATTCATTGGCGAGACGCATCTGCCGAAGCTAGACTCAAGATAGCTCCTAGACCCCCCCGGAATCCTTGAAGCATGACCGATTCGCAGATCATAGATCCGCAGGCGCTCGACCGACTACGGGAGTGGGGAGGCGACAAGCTCGCCGGCCAGATGGTCCGACTCTTTCTCAAGAACTCCGGCACACGCATGGATCAGATCCGAGGCGGAGTCGACGGCGAGGATCTGGAGGAGGCGGAGCGCGGCGCGCACTCGCTGAAGTCGAGCGCGGCGAACATCGGGGCCGAGCTGTTACGCACGCTCGCCACGAGACTGGAAAGCGCCGCGTTGGATGGAGATGCCGACGGCGCCCGGGACCTGCTTCCGGGCCTCGAGACCGCCTATTCGGACGCGATGGAAGAATTGAAGAAGATTGAACGGGAGATGACGTGATGGGTCTCAAGATCGCGGTAGTCGAGGACAACCCGGACAACCGCATGCTCGTGCAGGCGCTCCTGGAGGATCGCTACGAGATTTCCGAGTACGAGACCGGAGTCGAGGCGGTGGAGGGTTTGGGTAGCGACGTGCCCGACCTCGTTCTTCTCGACATCTCGCTTCCCGAGATGGACGGCACGGAAGTGCTCGCCTGGATACGCGAGCAGGACGAGCTGAAGTCCGTCCCGGTCATCGCCCTGACGGCGCACGCCATGGCGGGCGATCGCGACAAGTACCTCGCCGCGGGCTTCGACGACTACGTGACGAAGCCGATCGTCGACGAGGACGTTCTCTTCGAGGCAATCGAGCGTTGCCTGAACGCGACGGCCTGAGGCCGGAGATCCCCTCGGCGATCGAGCCCTCCCCCGACGGATCTCCCGTCTCCGCAGTCCCCGTGCACGACGAGTTCGTGGGCCCTGACCGGTCCCGCGAGCACACGATCTATTACGTCGTGCTCTTCCTGGTGCTCGTGGCCGGATCGACCGTGCTGCGCAGCCCCGCCGTCCTCCTGAGCTGGGGAACGACACCGTCGGTCCACACGCTCATGGAGGCCGTCGCCACCGTGCTGGCCTTCATCATCGGCGCCCTGGCGCTGGTCCGGTTCTACAGCCGCAAGCAGATCACCTTCCTCTTCATCGGCTGCGGATTCCTGGGCTCCGCGCTGCTCAACCTGAATCACTCCCTCGCGACGAGCGACTTCTTCCTCAACGCGCGGGTGGAGTTGGACCCGACCGTGCGGCCGGGCGATGTCTTCGGATGGACGTGGACGGGCGAGCGCACCTTCCTGGCCATGTTCCTGTTTCTCGGTCTTCTGCTCGGGAGGCAGTCGGTCCGGGTGGGGCGGGAGGAGGAGGGCATCTCCGAGGGCTCCGTGTACGGCATGGCCCTCGTGTTCACGCTGGCGTACCTGCTGTTCTTCGAGTACGTGCCGCTGACCAACCTGACGTTCCCGTTCCAGGCCATCAGCCGGCCCGCCGAGTTCATCCCGGCCGCGTTGTTCCTGCTCGCGTTCGTCGGGTTCGTGCGCAAGGGATGGTGGCGCCGCGATCCGTTCGAGCACTGGCTGCTCGTCTCGCTGTTGATCTCGGTGCTCGCGCATGCGGCCTTCATGGCGTTCTCCGAGCAGCGCTTCGACGCGATGTTCGACGCCGCGCATCTGCTCAAGATCGCCAGCTACGTCGCGATCCTCGCGGGTCTGCTCTCGAGCGTGTACGAGACGTTCCAGCGCGAGGCCCATGCGCTGGACGCGCTCACCGAGAGCAACGAGGCGCTCGCGCACGAGATCGACGTCCGCGCGCATACCGAGCAGGCGGTCAAGGAGAGCAGCCGTCGCCTGCAGGAATTCCTGGACAACGCCAACGACCTCATCCAGAGCGTCGCCCCGGACGGCCGCATCCTGTACGTGAACAGCTCGTGGAAGCGCGTCCTCGGCTACTCCGACGAGGAGCTCGAGCGGCTCACCCTCTTCGAGATCGTCCACCCGGCCCAACGGGCCCGGATGCAGCGCGAGTTCAAGCGCATCCTCGCGGGTGGGAGCCCCACACGGTTCGATGTCGACTACGTCGCCTCGGACGGACGCGTGGTCATGCTCTCGGGAAGCGTGCAGGCGCAGCAGTCGAATGGCCGCACGATCGCCACGCAGAGCATCCTCCGCGACGTCACGGAGCAACGTCTGGCGGAGAGACAGCTCGACGAGTCGCAGCGCAACCTCGAAGCCCTGGTGGAGAATACCGGTGACTCGATCTGGTCCGTGGATCGGCATCACCGCCTCATCACGCTCAACTCCGCGTTCGCCCTGGCGATGGAGGCCCGCACGGGGCACGAGCCCGAGGTGGGGCAGCTTCCCGAAGACGTCTTCCTGCCGAACGACGTCCCCTGGTACGAGGAACTCTACGATCGCACGCTGCGGGGTGAGCGGCACGTCGCGCTTCGCACCGACGAGGTCGACGGGCAGCTCCGCTACTTCGAGATGTACGCCAACCCCATCCAGGCGCTCGAGGGCGTGGCCGGAGCGGTCTTCTTCGGGAAGGACGTCACGGACAGGGTTCGCGCACAGGAGGCGCTGGCCGTCGCCAAGGAGGAGGCGGAAGCCGCCAACAAGGCGAAGAGCGACTTCCTGGCCAACATGAGCCACGAGCTGCGTACGCCGCTCAACTCGGTCATCGGCTTCACGAACATCCTCCTGAAGAACAAGGACGAGCGGCTCAACGAGAAGGACCTCGGCTTCCTGCAGCGCGTGCTCTCCAATGGAAAGCATCTGCTCGCGCTCATCAACGAGGTGCTCGACCTCGCCAAGGTCGAGGCGGGCCGCATGGAGCTCATCATCGAAGACGTGGATCTCGCCGACCTGTGCGTCGAGACGGTGCAGCAGCTCGAGGGCCAGGCGAAGACCAAGGATGGCAAGGTCGCCCTGGTGGCCGACGTGCCGGACGAGGTGGCACGGGTCGAGACGGACTCCGCCAAGCTCAAGCAGGTCATCATCAACCTGGTGGGCAACGCGCTCAAGTTCACGCACGAGGGCTCGGTCACCGTGCGTGTGGAGCTCGGTGCGGACGGACGGACGCCGGTGGCGATCGCGGTGCAGGACACGGGCATCGGCATCCCGCCGGACCGCCTGGAGGCGATCTTCGAAGCCTTCCAGCAGGCGGAGGCCGGGACGTCACGGAAGTATGGCGGCACCGGGCTCGGCCTCGCGCTGTCGCGCTCCATCTGTCTACTGATGGGCTACGACCTGATCGTCGAGTCCGAGGAGGGGAAGGGCTCGACGTTCAAGATCGTGATGGGCGAGCGGGCGGCGAAGCCCGTGCGCGAGCCGGAGGCCGAGACGCCGTCGGCGGAGGACTTCAAGGCCGCGCAGGCCACCACGGACGGTGCGACCGAGGGCGCAGGGGGCGAGTCCGACGCGAGTGGGGGCGACGCGAAGGATGGGGCCGCCCCCGGGCTGCGCGATTACAAGGTCCTGGTCATAGACGACGAGAAGGACTCCAGGGTGCTCATCGAGCACTACCTGGAGGAGTTCGGTTGCCGGGTCCTGTCCGCCTCCAACGGCGAAGAGGGGCTCGAGTTGGCCCGGGAGCACGAGCCGGACCTCATCACGCTCGACCTCATCATGCCGGGACTCAGCGGCTGGGAGGCCCTGAAGCGGCTGAAAGCGGACCCCGATCTACGTCGGATTCCCGTCGTCGTGGTGAGCGTGGTCGCCGGAGAGGGCAGGGGGAGCCTGCTGGGCGCCGTGGACCTCGTCACCAAGCCCTTCGAGCGCGAGGACCTGCTCAGAGTCCTCTGGCGCCACCTCGGACGCACGCGGAGCGGACGGGTGCTCATGATCACCGAAGAGGAGGAGCTGCGGGGGCGCCTCGAGCACTTCCTCGCCGAGCGTGGCCTGGAGGTGGTCACACGTGGGGCGTCGGCCAGCCCGTTCGACGCCATGGACCAGGAGGCACCGGACGCCGTCGTGTTCGATCTCTCCACGCGGGGCATCGACGGGCTCGCCTTCCTGGAGAGAGTGCGTATGAGCAGGCACTACGGCGGGCTTCCGATCTTCGCCGTGACGCACGACGGACTCGGCGAAGAAGCTCGGGACCGTCTCAACAAGCTCCACGCGGTCGTCGTGCCCCGAGCCGAGCCGACTGAGGCCCTCGAGGAGGTGCTGGCCGCGCTCTTCCCCGCCGCGGAAGAGGCGGAGCATACCGGGTGACCGACACCGACCATCAGCGTCTCCTGATCATCGAGGACGATCCCGAGATCCAACACATGCTCTCGGTTGTCCTCGCCGCCGACGATCGTGAGATCGTGTCGGTCGAGACCGCCGCCGAGGCGCGCGCCGCGCTGGCCGCGCAACATATCGATCTCGTGGTGCTGGATCTCATTCTGCCGGACGTGGACGGGCGCTCCCTGCTCTCGGAGCTGCGCGCGGCCCGCGAGACGGCGGCGACCCCCGTCGTGGTCATGACGGCCAGGTCCGGTCCGGACGTTCGTCAGGACTGCTACGCGCTGGGGGCCGACGCCTTCATCGAGAAGCCATTCGATCCGGAGAAGGTCACGGCCGACATCGGGGTCCAGCTCGAGCGTCAGGCGGCCGCCGAGCGCCAGGCGCTCACCGACCCTCTCACGGGACTCGAGAACCGGGCCGGCCTCGAGGCCGGGTGCGCGGAGCTGGAGGCCGAGTACGGGCTCGGGGTCATTCAGCTCGACGGATTCGGCGAGCGCTCGGAGCGCTGGGGCTGGGACCGGTCCGAGCGCATCGTCCGCGAGGTGGCGCGCGGATTACGCGAAGCCATCCCGGAGGAGTACCGGCTGGGCCGCCTCGGGGGAGGGGATTTCGCGCTACTCGCTCCGGGCGCCGACCTGGAGAGCATTCGCATCATCGCCTCGGAGGCCCTCGAGATCGTGAAGAGTCTTGAGGTCGAGGAGTTGGAGGAAGGCGAGCCGGCACTCACGGCGACCATCGGCGTGCTCACGGCCAGGCCCGAAGACCCGTTCGACGAGTCGTTGGAGATCGCCCGCCAACGGATCTTCCAGGCGCGCGCGCTGGAGGGCGACCAGGTGGTCGCGGAAGACGCGACCGCGACCGCGGAGGGCCGCGTGCTCGTCGCGGAGGACGACGAGATCTCCGCGACGATCCTCCTGCATCGCCTCGAGAAGGAGGGACTCGAGGCGGTCCGGTTCGACAACGGCAGCGATGCGTTGCAGGACGCGCTGCGGGAGACGCCGATCCTGGTGATCCTGGACGTGAAGATGCCGGGTCTGGACGGGTTCGAGGTGCTCGAGCGGCTCCGCAAGGACCAGACGTTCTCCCACGTGCCCATCATCATGCTGACCTCCATGGGTCAGGAGGCCGACATCGTCCGTGCGTTTCGCATGGGGGCGGACGACTACATTCTGAAGCCCTTCTCGCCCACGGAGCTCTCCGCCCGGGTTCGCCGCCTTCTCGTCCGCGGTCGCTCGGCTTCGTCGCTCTGACGGTGCCGGACTTCTTTCTTCCCGCGTCCGCCGGCCTCGGCGAGGCCGGTCTCTTCGCGCTGATCCTGATCGTGGCGCTGCTCTTCCTGGGCACCCTCGGGTTGTCCGCGTACGCCTTGATCATGCGCTCGATCCACACGCGACGAGAAAAGGAGCTCAAGGAGCTCGCGGACTTGTGGCTGAAGCCCGTCCTCGGCGCCATCGCGGACCCCGAACAGGTCCCGGCGGTCCAGCAGCTGGTCGACGAAGACGACCACGTCCGCTTCCTGAACTTCGTCATCGAGTACACGCGCCGCGTGCGCGGCTCGGAGAAGGAAGTGCTTCGCGACCTCGCACGCCCGT
>JASFUR010000094.1:0-9665 GCA_050050215.1 Gemmatimonadota bacterium | reverse complement strand
AGTTCCCGCCCCAGCAGTACGCGGCGCCACCCTCGTCGAGGGCGCACGCGTAGTGCGTACCGGCCTCGACGAAGACGATGTCGCTCAGCCCGGGCACCAGGCTCGGCACGCCGGCCTCGGCGCCACCACCCCCGCCGAGCTGGCCCTGGGAGTTGCTTCCCCAACAGTAGACATCTCCATCCGAGCGGGCACACGTGAAGCCGTCGCCACCCGCGATCTGATCGAAGTGGTGGGTGGAGGAGACGAGCGTCGGTATGGGATTGTCCCACTCCACGCCCTGTCCGACCCCACCGTACTGGTTGAATCCCCAGCAGTAGGCCAGACCGGACCCGTCCAGGCCGCACGTGTGGTTCCGACCCGCTGCAATCGACTCGAACGGCGCGGGTGCATCGACCTTGTCCGGCCCGCCGGACTCGGACAGAGTGCCGTTTCCGAGGTGGCCGTGGTCGTTGAGCCCCCAGCAGTATGCCTCCCCCGTGGTCGTCAATGCGCACGAGTGGTACCGGGCCACCGCAACCTGGACGACCGTGTGGCCGACGTCGACAAGAACCGGCTCGTAGACCGACCGCTCGGTGACGAAGGGGCTCACCTCACCCCAGTAGTTGTCACCCCAACAGTAGACCCGGCCGTCTGCGGTGAGGCCGCACGTATGATTGCCGATCGGCCCGGCGGAAATCTGTCGGTACGTGCGTGCCCCGGACACGGGCGTGGGAGACCCAGACAGCCTGGACGACCCATTGCCCAGCATGCCGAGACCATTGCCGCCCCAACAATAGGCCTCGCCGGTGGTTGCCAGAGCACACGCGTGGCTCTCACCCGCCGCCAACGGTGCGGCGGCGATCATCAGCTCGGCCACCGTCGTGGACACCTCTCCCTCGACCGAGCCCGACGTCGCCGTGATGGTGGTGGAGCCGGGCGCGAGCGCCGTCACCAACCCGTCGGAGTCGACGGACGCCACGGCCGGATCCGCAGACGCCCACGTGACCACCGCCGAAGGCATGGGCTGCCCACGCTGGTCCTTCACCTCGGCCCCGAGCGTGCCGGTCTCCTCTATCTCCAGCGTCAAGCTCGAGGGTGAGACGACGATGGTGGTCGCTACCGGTGGATCGGGCTCCATCTCGGTGGGCGTCGGCTTGTCCGAGCCACAGGCCATGAGGCCGAGTGCTGCCCAAATCACCCACTGACGGCCGACCGCCGGCCTCACGGCAAAACCGGAGGGCGGCCGAAACGTCCGGCCGCCCTCCGCAATCTGGTGGCGCCTCGTGGGCACGACCCGGATCGCCGCGTCTTCGCCTACTGCTCGACGTACCTCTGCAGCCGACCCGGGGCCGGGCCGACCTCGGCGCCGTAGATCACGCCGTTGATGTCGGCCGCCACGCCCTCGGCCGTGCACGTACCGCGGCAGTCGGGGTGCGGGTCGGGGATGAGCGCCCAGACCTCGCCCGTGCGGGCGCTGCCCACGCGGATACCGCGGGTCCAGTCCCCGTGCGCTGGGTTCACCGAGCCCGACTCGGAGTCGGCAGCATACAGGATGTCGTTGGCGTCGATGTAGATACCGCTGTTCCGGCTGAACTGGTACCACATGTCGAGGAAGCGACCGTCCTGATCGAAGATCTGGATGCGGTTGTTGCCTCGGTCGGCCACGAAGAGGCGGCCCTGCGAGTCCATGGCCAGCGAGTGCGGCTGGTTGAACTGACCGGGCCCGTCACCGCTCTGTCCCCACTCCATGAGGTACTCACCCCTGGAGTTGAACTTGATGATGCGGTTCCGTCCGCTGCCGTGGCCCTCGCCGACGAAGATGTCGCCGTTGCCGGCCACGTAGACGTCGTTCGGCTGCCAGAAGAAGTCGTGCCCCGGTCCGGCGGCCGCCATCTCGTCCATCGGCACGCCGCCCTCGACCCC
Organism: Gemmatimonadota bacterium; assembly: GCA_050050215.1. Lineage (GTDB taxonomy): Bacteria > Gemmatimonadota > Gemmatimonadetes > Longimicrobiales > Gaopeijiaceae > UBA2982. The sequence continues at coordinate 7,763 of JASFUR010000094.1, read as the reverse complement.
GAGGCGCATGAGCACCTGACCGGTCGGGCTGAACTTGATCACCTGGTGCCCGTAGATGTGGTCGGGCATCGGCGGCGCCGCGCCACCGCCCCGGGGGGTCTGCGGACGGTTGTCCTGCCCGTCGACGACCCAGATGTTGCCGTCCGGGTCGACGTCGATGCCGTGCGGCCACACGAGCATCCCCGCGCCGAAGCTCGTCACCATGTTGCCATCGGCGTCGAACTTCATGATGGGGTCGAGATCGGAGTTGATCAGGCAGCCCCGAGAATTGGTCGAGCACCGGTCGACCACCCAGACGCTCGTTCCGTCGGCGTCGATGTCCACCGAGCTGGAGGACCCGAACGACCGGCCGGCCGGCATCTGGTTCCAGCCCTCGATGGTCCGATAGGGGTTCGGGAGGTCGTTGTTGGGAGCCATGTCGGCCTGCGCCGCCACGACCATCGGAAGCACGGTCATGGCCGCGAGGGCCAGGCCCGCCGCACGTAGGTGGTTCTTTCCTGACATGGATCGACTGCGCTCACTGATGGGGGTCACGGTGGATTCGCCTTCTCCCGCCACCGCCCGAGGGGGTGCAACGGGGCAGCCAACGTACGGTTGGCCGCTTTTCCTGCCAAGGACCCCGAGCGCGGAGCCCTCCGTGCCGGGACCGGCTCCTAGAAGACGACCGTCTTGTTGTTGTAGGTCAGCACCCGGTGGCGCACGTGGTGCCAAACCGCGCGCGCGAGGACGATCTTCTCCAGGTCCTTGCCCTGGCGGACGAAGTCCTCGACCGCGTCGCGATGGGAGACGCGGATCACGTCCTGAGCGATGATCGGGCCCTGATCCAGATCGGGTGTCACGTAGTGGCTGGTCGCCCCGATGATCTTCACGCCACGCGCATGCGCCTGCTGGTACGGCTTGGCTCCCACGAACGCGGGCAGGAACGAGTGGTGGATGTTGATGACCGAGCCGTCGAACCCGGCCAGGAAGTCCCCGCTGAGGATCTGCATGTAGCGCGCGAGCACGATCGTATCGACGGCGTGCTCGGCGAGGAGGGCAAGCTCCTCGCGCTCCCGTTCCGGCTTCGTCTCCTTCGTGATGGGCACGTGGTGGAACGGGATGCCGAACCTGTCGGCGTCAGCGCGGAGCACCTCGTGATTGCTCACGATGACCGGCACGTCGACCTCGAGCTCGCCGCTGTCGCGGCGGACGAGCAGGTCGTACAGGCAGTGGCTCTCCTTCGTGACGAAGATCGCGAGCCGGGGCCGCCGATCCGTGAAGTCGAGCGAAAAGAACGTCGGCTCCAGCGGGCGCACGAGATCACGGGCCGCAGCCTCGATCCCGTCGCGGCCGATCAGGAAGTCCTCGAGGCTCCACTCGATGCGGGCGAAGAAGACGTTCGCCTCGGAGTCCACGTGCTGGTCCAGGTGGACGATGTTGCCGCGGTTCCTGTAGATGAAGTTGGAGAGCTCAGCGACGATGCCCGCCTGATCGGGGCAGCACATGCGTAGGACTGCGTTCATCTCTCAGCTCCCCACCGCGTAACCGAAGCCCAACCCCAGCGTGAGACGGTGGGAGAGCCCGAACTGGAATGCCCCGTCCTGATCGAAGTTGATCCAGGCCCCGAAGTCCGGATGGAAGACGCCCGGATAGACGTTGACCGCGAAGAGCCTGTGGTCCACCTCGCTCCAGTGGACGGCCGCCAAGACCGAGCCGCCCCGATCCAGATAGGCCGCCGCCGACAGGCGGATGTCCACCGACTCGTGCCCCGTGACAGGGTCGTTGACCTGGCGGCTCGCGTCGGCACCGAGGCCGACGCTGAGGTCGTAGCCCTCGCGCAGGTGGGCCGTCACGCCCAGATGCGATCCGATTCCCGTGCGCCAGAAGATCGACGCCTTGTCGGTGAAGGGCATCGGAAACTTGAAGACGAGGTTGTTCGCGTTGTTGGCGATGTTGAGGTTCGGAGCCGTGATCGAAGCCTGGCCGGGCCAGACCGTCGCATGGAGCGTCTGCGCGAAGAACCGGGCCACCGGATCCAGGGTGAAGACCAGCATGCCGCCCAGGTCGAAGAAGTAGAGATCGGCGACGGTGCCGCCCGTCCCTTGACCGTTCTCGATGTTCCCGTGGGTGTAGGCCTCGTTCACCATGGCGGTCGCCATCGTCGTCATGCCGGCGAGCGTGCTCGCGTAGGGAACACCCTGGGAGCGGAACTTCTCCGCCAGCCTCCTGCTCGTGATCCCACCCTCGACGAAGTGGCCCATGTAGTTCGGGTACCAGGTCATGTTGTCGACCTTGTCCCACCGGAAGCCGCTCTTGATCCAGTTCCACGCCTGGACGGGCAGGATCTCCTTCTGGACCCACTCTCCCACGCCGCCCGTGTTGTCGATCGATTGGAGGGGATGGGCCAGGGAGTTCCAGACGTGCCGAAAGCTGTACTCGGTCCGGAAGATGTCGCGGCTGCGGTTCTCCGCCTGGGCGAAGTTGAACCCCTTGTTCAGGAGCACGTCGAACGGACCGACGTAGGAGTCGGAGCCGGGAAGCCCCGTATAGAAGTAGGTGTCCTCCGGCAGGGAATCCCTTCGCGGCGGCGGCGTCTGACCCTGCACATGAATCGGCGCGAGCCCGAGTGCTGCGCACGAGCACAGCCACGCCACGCGCGCTGCGAGCGACTGGTTCAAATGGTTCAACAAGAGGTGGACCCGATACGTCCCCGTCCCACGGCTCCTCACTCGGATCGGGCTGCGTTACAAAGCGCCGAAGGATACCCCGGTCGGGCCGCCTCTGGAACCCGCATCCACCCGCGAGGACCGGCCGCCTCGATCCCAGGATGGGGCTCGGTGTAGCGGCGAGCCGACGAACCACACGGAGCGCGCCCCGATCGCCTCAACCGATTCGGCCACACCGGTGTCCCTCGGCTGAACGGAAACCCTTCCCAAGGAGAATCGATGTCCTTCAGGCACGTTGCCCTCTTCGTCGCTGTCCTTACGCTCTCCTGGACGTCGGGCGCCGCGGCGCAGGAACAACCGCCTGCCGAGCCACCCGCCGACTGGGGCGTGACGGCGATCGACTATTCCAACGTCCAGTACCCGTACCCGGTCGACTTCCTGGACGTGGAGGTCTACGGGCGCCATCTCCGCATGGCGTACATGGACGTCGCGCCGACCGGCACCCCCAACGGGCAGACGGTCGTCCTCTTCCACGGCTTCAACTTCTCCGGCTACGCCTTCGGCGAGACCATGAGGATCCTCGGTGAGGCCGGGTTCCGCACGATCGCCATCGACAGGATCGGCTTCGGCAAATCCTCGAAGCCGATCATGCACTACAACTTCCACATTCCCGCGAGGAACACGAAGCGGCTGCTGGACCATCTCGGCATCGATCGGGCGGTGATCCTCGGCCACTCGATGGGCGGGATGGTCGCGAGCCGCTTCGCGATGACCTATCCGGAGACGACGAGTCACGTCGTGTTCGTGAACCAGATCGGCATGAGCGACTCACGACCCGGCCGCGAGTGGAGCGAGCCCTCCTACGACGGCCGCAAGCCCACGCCCCAGCAGTACTATCAGCAGGTCCTGCGCTCCCAGATGCGCTACTACGTCAACGGCTGGCGCCCCGAATACCTGAAATGGGTGAAGGCGCCATATGGGCTGGTGTTCAGCGGGGAGTTCGACCGCTGGCTCGAGGTCCGCGGGCTCCTCGGGCAGGCCATCTCCGAAGACCCCGTCGTCTACGACTGGCAGCATATCTCCAGCAAAGCGCTCGTCATCGGCGGGGCCGCCGACCAGCTGAGCGCGGACTTTCCCGCCGACGCGCGGAGGGTCGCCGAGTCGCTACAGAACGCCGAGCTGCTCCTCTACCCGGGCATCGGACACAACCCTCAGTTCGAGAACACGGAGCAGTTCCACGCGGACTTGATCCGCTTCCTCGAGTCGGATCCGTCGGAGCCCGCCGACCAGGCGTGGCGCGACTCGGACTGGGGCCGGAGGTAGCGGACAGGCCGGGGACCCGCGCCTCCGCCTATCTCTCGACGGCCTCGAGAAGCGTCGCGTCGTCCTCGCCGGTCCGGTTCACCCTGGTCGAAACGGGTCGGCAGTCGTAGGCCGGCGGCCGGCCTCCGCGCAGGAGCGCCAGAGCCGCCGGCCCATCGGTCGTCCGGGCGAGCCAGGCGCCGCGGTCTTCGGGGTCGATCACGGCGGGCATCCTGTCGTGGATGTCTGACAGCTCGTCGTTCGCGTCCATGGTCAGGATCGCGAACGTGTTTCTCGCCTCCTGACCGGGCCGGGTCCAGTGGTCCCAGATGCCGGCGAGCGAGAGGAGACCGCCCGAGGCCGGATGGATCCAGAACGGGAGCTTCGCGGCCCCGTCGTGCTTCCATTCGTAGAAGCCGTCGGCGGGGATCAGGCATCGCCGACGCTCGAATCCCTCCCGAAACGAGGGACGCCGCAGGATGGACTCGCTGCGGGCGTTGATCATCGGCTTTCCCGGCTCGTCCTTCCACCCGGGAATCAGACCCCAGGTGAGCAGGCCGACCCGACGCCCGTGCCGATCCTGGGCCACGACCGGAGCATCCTGGCCCGGCGCCACGTTGTAGCTCGGCGCCCAATCGAAGTCGGGCAGGGGCACGTCGAAGGCCTCGACGAGCTCCGGCGTTCCGGCAGCGAGCGTGTAGCGACCACACACGGCCGTAGATCCTCCGTCAGCCCCGAGTCCAGGCGTCCCTCGCGGAGCGCCCGATCAGTCCGCCTCGATCTGGTTGGCGAGCATCTTGTAGGCGATGGACATGAAGTCGCTTTCGCTGACGATGCCCACCAGCTTCCCATCGACGACGACCGGCAGGCACGTGACGCCGTGCGTCCGCATCAGGTCGATCGCTTCGAGCGTAGCCGTCTCGGGGCTCACCGAGATCGGATCCCGCTCCATGACGTCCTTCACGGCCGGGGTCTCGTCGGTTGCCGAGTCGAATCCCTCGGCCATGAGCCGCACCACCGACCGATAGGAGACCAGCCCAACCAGGGAGTGGTCGTCATCCTCCACCAGCACGTGGTGGATCTGCTCGCGGTCCATGAGGAACGCGACCATGTCGACGAGCTCCTCTTCGTGGACCGTGAACAGCGACGTGGTCATGAACTGTTCGACCGTGAGGTAGTTCAGGCGCCAGCCTCCCGCTTCGCTGAGGTCCGCGTCGTGCCACTCATGACAAGGTAGCTCCGAGCGCTGCCTCGCGATCATCCCGGCGGTCACGGCCGACAGTCGCTCGGCTCGTGTGCCCCGGCCCTTCATCCCTGAGAGTGAGCGCATCACCCAGCGGGCTCCCGTGGTCCCGCTCTCGACACGGCGCTCGATCAGGCCGAGATAGCGCGAGATGTCCTCGCCCGTGACTCCGGCCGCCTCCAGCCCGGTGCGCGCCAGGGGCACGGCTTCCTCCAGAATGAGCCGCCGGGCGCCGACGGTGCGTCCGTCGAGCCAGCGGAAGCCCGCCTCCAGCCCGTGCCTGGACGCGGCGAGGAAGTTGGCCTTCGCTTCGCTGAAGTCGATCCGGTTCCGGACGTCACCGTACTCCTCGCGCGCACCCAGAACGAGTCCGGACCAGAAGGCGGCGTTGGCCACCTCGTCGATGACGGTCGGGCCCGCCGGCAGTACCCGACACTCGATGCGCAGATGGGGGGTGCCGTCGGTGACCCCGTAGCAGGGCCGGTTCCAGCGATACACCGTGCTGTTGTGGAGCTGGAGGGCCTGCAGCTTGGGCGCCCCACCCCATCGCAGCACCTCGATGGGATCCTCGTCGACATCGATCGCGAGGAGGACCCGGAAGCGCGCCACGTCGTCCTGGAACAGCTCGATGACCGAGTCGTCGAGCCATCGCTCCCCGAACCGGACCCGTGGGGAGAGCTCCCTGACGTGGACTGTCCCGCTCCGCGCATCCACCGCCTGCTGGAAAAGGGCGATCCGCGTCTCGTCCCAGAGATGCTTGCCGAAGAGGATCGGCGAGTTGACCGCGGCGGCCATCACCGGAGCGATCGCGACCTGTGCGACGTTGTAGACGTCGGCGAACTCGGCCGCGCCCACCTGCAGGTGCACCTGGAAGCTGGTGTTGCACGACTCCAGGATGACCGAGTCGTCCTCGATGTACAGCTCGTCGATCCCCTCGATGCGTAGCCGGTGCGGCTCCCCGGCCCGCAGCTTGGCGATGGCCTCGTTGAGCGCGTAGTAGCGGGGCCTTGGCGTGATGTTGTCGAAGGTGACGTCCGACCTCAGGAGGGTCGGCAGGATGCCGGCGAGGACGATGTCCGAGTCGAGTTGCGCGGCAACCGAGCGCGCACGCTCGAGGACCGACCGAAGCTCGGACTCGAGCTCGGAGAAGCACGAGCCACGGAGAAGCCTGGGGTCGAGGTTGGCCTCCATGTTGTAGAGCGCCAGCTCGGTCGTGTAGGGATCACCCAGTCGCTCCAGCAGATCGAGCGCTACCGGAGCGGGACGCCAGCCGTCGTTGACGAGGAACATCTCCTGCTCGGCCCCGATCCGTCGCACGCCGGACTCGAAGAGGTCTTCCTCGAGCATCGACTCGAAGGCGCGCAGATCCCGCAACAACGCCTTCGTGAACGACCGCGTCGCCTCGGGACCGAGGCGCACACCCTGCCCGTTCTCTCCACGCTCACCCATGGATCCGTCCGAACCGCGTCAGCGGAGAAGCTGAGCGTAGAGCTCCACGAAGGACGAGGTACCCGCGGTGCGTCGCATGATCTCATCGGGCGACAATCCGAGCGACTGTGAGAGGACACGGACGTTCACGAGGGCTACGATGTCGTCCGAGCTGAGGCGGATGTCCGCCCAGCGATCCACGGGCGTGTCCCGGAAGGTCGAGTAGAGGGGCTCCAGCCTACCTGTCGCCCTCATGTCGTGCACCGGGACGTGGAGCGCCCGGGCGCCGATCCGGTAGCGCTGAGAGAGATCCATCCAGGAGCGGCCGGATTCCCTCAAGGCGACCAACGCCTCAGCGGAGACCCCCCCGCGACGGGCAAAGAAGAGCAGCACCGGGATCTCGTCGGGCGGCACGTCCCAGTTGCTCAGGATCGCGACCTCGCCCTCGGGCAACTCGAAATACCGAGCCACCGCGCGGAAGTATGCCAGCTCCGCGCTGTTGTGCTCCTGCGCCTCGACGGCTCCTGCCGCGACGGCCAACATCGCGACCAGGAACCCCGCTCCTACGAAGCGGATCACTCGGCACCTCCCGATGGGATCGGTCCTGCATCCTATTCTGGCCCCAATTTCCCCGTCGGGCCAGATCAGTCTCGTAACTGCATCGTACGGCCCCGGTTCCCCTGCCAATCTGGTCGGGGACGGTCCCGCGGACCCCCGAAGCCGGATCGACCGGACGTGGCACGGCTCTTGTAAGGGATTGGTTGCGTGTGGCCTCTGGGGGGGACCTAGAGAACCGTGGGAGGCAGAGATGAGACGGGATGACGAGGGCAAGGCTCGCAAGGTGAAACCCCAACTCCGGGACCGGATCGAAGAGACGGCGAACAGCCACGTCGTCTTCGACTTCACCGGGCTGGAAGAGCCGGACGTGTGTGATCTGTCGCTCATTCTCACGGCCCGGCTCCAGGCGGCACCGACCGACAGCGTGTGGGTTCGTTCGCTACCGTGGCAAACCGCACGAGTTCTGCGGATTCTGCGACTGGATCACATGTTCCGGCAGTATCCCACCGGCGCCGACGAGATGAACTGAGCGCCGCACCTTTTTCCGGCCCGCAGTGTCCTCTTATGGTGACGCTCGGGCCGGCGAA
>JASFUR010000093.1:0-9698 GCA_050050215.1 Gemmatimonadota bacterium | reverse complement strand
GTTCGATGCTCGGCGACTTCGAGTTCGGCGAGGCGGGACGCGAAGTGGTCATCGAGGAGTACATGGAGGGAGAGGAGCTGTCCGTCTTCGCGGTGACCGACGGCGAGCACTCGGTCATCCTCGTCCCTTCCCAGGACCACAAGCGGGTCGGCGAAGGCGACACGGGCCTCAATACCGGCGGAATGGGAGCGTACGCACCCGTATCGCTGGCGACGCCGGCGCTCGTCGCCGAAGCCCGCCGTACCGTCTTCGAGCCCACGCTGGCTGCCCTCACCGCGGACGGGGCCCCCTTCCGGGGCCTCCTCTATGCCGGGCTGATGCTCACGCCGAAGGGGATCCGCGTCGTGGAGTTCAACTGCCGCTTCGGCGACCCCGAGACGCAGGTGGTGCTTCCGCTCATGGATTCGTCGCTGCTCGAGCTCCTGTCGGTGGTCGCCGAGGGCGGATCACTCGCCGGCCGCAGCGCCCGAGTCCGGCCGGGCGCGGCCGTCACGACCGTGGTCGCCTCCGGCGGATATCCCGGCTCGTACGAGAAGGGAAAGGAGATCCACATTCCCGGAGATCTCGAGTCGGAGGATCTCACGGTCTTCCACGCAGGTACGCAGAGACGGCACGGACGGCTCTACACGTCGGGAGGTCGTGTGCTCGCCGTGACGGCGGTGGCCGACACCTTCGCCGCCGCGGCGGACGCGAGCCGCGACGGAGCCGCCCAAATCGACTTCGAGGGCGCCTTCTTCCGGCGAGACATCGGCTGGAGGGAGCGCGCGCGAAACGACACGGACTGAGTCATGCCCGAGCTGCCTGAGGCCGAGACGATCGTGCGGGGCCTGAGGCCCGCGCTCGTCGGCCGCGCGATCACCGCCACGGACGTGGTCCACGCGGACGTCCTTCGGGAGCCCGCGGGACGCTTCACGAGAGACGTGGCGGAGCGCGAGATCCTCGAGGTGGACCGGCGTGGCAAGAACGTGGTCATGCGGCTTTCGGGCGACCGCGTCCTGGCCGTGAACCTGGGCATGACGGGGCGCCTTCTTCCGTCGGCGGGCAACGGCGGCGACCCCATGTCGTCGACGCACCCGGCGGTCGTCTTCGAGCTCGACGACGGCGAGAGGCTGGTCTTCGACGACACGCGACGCTTCGGCACGGTGGAGTGCCTCCCGGGGGGGGTGTGGCTGGAGCGCTCGGAGCGCATGGGGCCGGAGCCGCTCGCCGCCTCGTTCACGGGTGAGATGCTGTGGGAGCGCCTACGTCGCTCCCGCTCGCCGGTGAGGTCCTGGCTCCTGGATCAGAAGAGGATTGCAGGCATTGGCAACATATACGCAAACGAGGCTCTCCATCTCGCCGGTGTGCACCCCCAACGTCCGGCCAGGAGCGTGACGCGGGCGGAGGCGGGCGCGCTTCATCGCGGGGTCCGACGCGTGCTGCGAGAGGCGATCAACGCGGGCGGAACGACGCTCCGCGACTACCGCAACGCGAGCGGCGGAGAGGGGCTCTATGGCCGCCGCCTCCTGGTGTACGGAAGGGATGGCCAGCCCTGCTCACGCTGCCACTCCGAGATTCGGCGGGTGGTCTTCGGCGGCCGTTCCGCGTTCTACTGCCCGGGCTGTCAGCCCCGGCGGCGAGGCAGGCGATGACTAGGACCCTCGCCGGACGTGGAGTCGCCGGTGTGCTGGCCGCAGTCGTCGCGGCGGCCCTCGGGTCCGGCCCGCTCGGCGCTCAGGAGGCGCCAGGAGAGCGGCTGCCTGTCCACGAGGTCACGCTGGACAATGGGATGACCCTGCTCGTCCTCCCCCGCCCCGGAGCGCCCACGGTGTCCTTCGTGGTCCGCTACGGTGTTGGCAGCGTCCACGAGCACCTCGGCACGACCGGCATCGCTCACCTCCTGGAGCACCTGCTCTTCAAGGGCACCACGACCATCGGCACGCGTGACGTGGATGCCGAGCGCGTGCTCTTCGCCCGCATGGACGCGGTGCACGACACGCTGCTGCGGGCTCGCGCCGACCAGGAAGAGGAGCGTATGGCCGAGCTCAAGGCGAGGATCGACGCGCTCGAGGACAGCGCACGGACGTACGTGATTCCGAATGAGCTCGACCGCATCCTCACGGAAGCCGGCGCCCGGGGCCTCAACGCCACCACGACGACCGAAGCCACGACGTATTTCGTGGAGCTGCCGGCGAACCGCGTCGAGCTCTGGTTCGCCCTCGAGGCCGACCGGATGTCGAACCCGGTCTTCCGGGAGTTCTACTCCGAGCGTGACGTCGTGACCGAGGAGCGCCGGACGCGCATCGACACGAACCCCGCAGGACTCCTGTACGAAGAGCATCTCGCCGCGGCGTTCACGATGCACCCCTACGGCGTGCCTGTCGCGGGCTACATGTCGGACCTCGAGACGCTCAGCCGGCGCGACGTGGAGCGCTACTACCACCGCTTCTACGGCCCGAACAACGCGGTGGTCGCGATCGTCGGCGACGTGGATGCGGACGAGGTCCAGGGGCTCGCGCGGAGATATTTCGGCGGCATCCCGAGGGGAGAGGATCCACCTCCCGTGCTGGCCGTGGAGCCCGAGCAGCATGGAGAGCGACGAATCGAAGTGCAGTGGGATGCGGAGCCTCGGCTCCGGATCGGCTGGAAGGTGCCCGCGGCCCTCGACGACGACGGCCCGGCCATCGCCGTGCTCGCGGCGGTCCTCACCGGGGGACGGACGTCTCGCTTGCACCGTCGGCTGGTCATCGACGACCGCCTCGTGAGCGGGATCTACGCGTCCACGGGACCGGGCTCGCTCTTTCCCCAGCTGTTCCAGATCGACGCGGTGCCGCTGGGCGGCGTGTCGGTGGAGCGGATCGAGTCGACCATCTACGAGGAGATCACGCGGCTCGCGGAAACCGGCCCCGAGCCACAAGAGCTCGAGCGTGTCCGCAATCAGGTCGCCGCCGGCAACATCCGGCGCATGACGTCCAATCTCGGCCTCGCATTCCAGATCGCCGACTCCGAAGCACTGCTCGGCGACTGGCACGAGACCTTCCGCACGTCCGAGCGGGTCGACGCCGTCACCGCCGAGGACGTGCGTCGCGTGGCGGCCGAGTACCTCGTCGAGCGCGGACGGACCGTTGCGATCCTGCGGAGACCGGAACCATGAGGCGCGGCCTCGTCCGACTCTGGGCCCCGGTGGCCGCGGTCGTGGCCCTCGTCCTCTGCCTGGCCGCACCACTCCGCGCCCAGGTGACCGACGGCCGCGAGGCCGTCGAGTCGCTCGAGTTCGAGCCGCTCGAGTTCACTCCACCCGTCCCCGAGAAGCACGAGGTGGACGGCGTCACGGCGCTCCTGCTCCAGGACAGAACGCTTCCGTTGGTCACCGTCATCGCTCGCTTCCGAGGCGGGTACGGCCTCTTCGACCGGGAGTGGTATGCCGCGGGAATCGGGCTCCCTTCCCTCCTCCGGTACGGGGGCACGACGTCGCTGGCTCCCGACTCCGTCGAGGAGCTCATCGAGTACTACGCGATGCAGACCTCGTTCGAGGCCGGCGGTGTCGGGGTGGGCTCCACCCTGAACACGCTGACCGACAACCTCGACGTGTCCCTGGACTTGTGGTGGAGCCTCGTCACGAGCCCGGGCTTCGACCAGGAGCAGATCGACGTGTGGCGGGGCCGTCAGCTCGAGGGCGTGCGCCGCCACGACGACGATCCCGGCGCCCTGGCCTACTCGACGTTCAACCGGCTCCTCTACGGGGACCACTCGATCGGGTGGGAGATGGAGGAATCCGATCTGACGCCGGACCGCGTGACGCCCGCGCGCTTCCAGCGGATGCACGACCGCATCGTCTGCCGGGACAACATGATTCTCGGATTCGCCGGGGACATCTCGTGGGAGGACGCCGCCGACCGGGTCCGACGCCTGGTCGAGGCCGTCCCACCGTGCGAGGAGGAGCTCCCGGCCGCCCCGGTTCCGGAGATCCGGCGGGGCGGTGGAGTCTTCCTGGTAGAGCGTGACCTGGAGCAGGCGGTCGTGATCATGGCCCATCCGACCTCGGTCCACCTGGCCGACGACCCCGAGTATTTCGCGGCCACCATCGGCAACTCGATTCTGGGCGCCGGCGGCTTCTCGAGCCGAATCATGCAGCGCGTGCGAAGCGACGAGGGCTACGCCTACAGCGCGTCGTCCCTGTGGACGACACCCAGGCGCTACGACGGTCTGGTGGGAGCCATCACCCGCACACGGCCGGAGAACGTCGTCCCCGCCGTCGAGCTGATCCTCCGCACCATGGGAGAGCTGCGGGACGCACCCCCCTCGGCCGAGGAGCTGAAGACGGCGGTCGACCGCATCGTGAACGGGTACGTCTTCAACTTCCAGACCCCCGACCAGATCGTCTCACGCATGATGCTCTACGTATCGGGCGAGCTCCCGGAGGACTGGCTGGAACGCTACGCCGAGGGAGTGCAGGAGGTCACGCCCGATGACGTCCAGGAGGTCTTCGCGGAGCACCTTCGCCCCGACGAGATGACGATTCTCGTGGTCGGCGACCCGGACCGGATCGGCCGCGACGCCCTGGAGGAGCTGGGGCCGGTCACGGTGCTCGACGCGCCGTAGGCGAGCCACCACCCCGACCCCGCACGGCTACGCGACGGCGAGCGCCAGGCTGACACCGAGCACCACGAGCAGGAACCCGACGATCTGTCGGTACAGCTTCGGCGGCACTCGGCCCAGGATCGGCACACCGAGAAACGTGCCCACGACCACGCCCACCGTTCCAGCCACCCAGAGGGCCGCGTTCGCCTCGATCGCGCCTCCCCGTAGCCACAGGTAGATCGGGACCCGGGCCGCGTCGACCAAAAGGGCCGACGCCGTGGACGTCGCTACCAATGCCCTGGTCTCGAGTCGAAAGCCGAGCAGAGCCGCCGTGCGGATGCCGCCCTGGTTGCCGACGAGCCCGCCGAACGCGCCCGAGAGCGTGCCGCCGGCCAGGCGCCAGAACGGCGTCCTCGGGAGCGGCACCGGACGACGCAGGAGCTCGGAGCCGCCGGCCCCCAGGAGCAGCACGGCGAGCACGATCGTGAGCGAGCCGCTGCCCAGCACGGGCTGGAGCGCGGCCCCGGCCAACCCACCGACGGCGCTCGCGATCCCGAACTGTTTGAACGTCGGCCGGTCGATGTCGGGGCGCAGCTTCCAGAGTCGCAAACTGGTCGCCACCACGTGTGGAATCGCCACGATCGCCACGGCCTCCCCGGCCGGGAACGAGAGGAGCAGGAACGGCGTCAGCAGGCTTCCGATGCCGAACCCCGAGACGGCGGCCACCGCCCCACCCAGGACGGACAGGAGTCCGAAGGCCCAGGGTTCCATCAGCGCTCCCCTCCGCTCACGATCTCGGGACCCTGTACCAGTACTCGTACGCCCGCTCGAAGCCGAGCTTGTCGTAGAGCGCCAGCGCAGGCTCGTTGTCCAGCGTCACCTGGAGATAGACCAGGCGAGCTCCGTGTCCGCTGCCCCAAGCGACGAGACGACGCACGAGCTCGTCGCCGTATCCCTTGCGACGCTCGGAGGGCTCGACGACCAGGTCGAACAGCCCCAGAAACCCCTCGTCGAGTACGGCGAGGCCGCAGGCGACCGCGCGCTCGGGCTGGCCGGCTCGGAGCAGGCCGGTCAACGCCCGCCCCGCGCTCTTCTCGATGATGTGCCTCATGGGCGCCGGAGTCGCGGGCATTCCCGTGAACCCCGCGTACCGTCCGAGCCACTCGTGCAGCTCGACCTCGACGAGCTCGACGTAGGGCATCTCCGGTGGCACACCCGAGGCGGCACGGAAGAGCACCACGGTTCGGTTGAAAGGCTCGTAGCCCCGTTCCTCGAGATACTCGTCCAGCCCAGGCTCGGAGAACGGAGTCATCCGGAACAGGCTCGTCTGGCCGCGCTCCTCGTACCACCGCTCGCAGGCCGTCACCCGCTCCTCGAGCGAGATCTCCGACACCGCCCCAGCGGAGCTCTCCGCTGCATCCTGGAGCGACTGCACCGAGTTCGCGCGGCCCGTGAAGCCCTGCGAGCACCGCAGGATCCATCCGCGCAGGTCCGACTCCTCGATCGCCGGCCAGGCCCGGAGCGAAGCGACCTCGATGGTGCGGTGCACCGCCCGGTCGCTCATTCCGGGGGGCGAGCTCCCGCGTGGGCGAGAGCCGAGGCGCTCTGCCGCCCCACGATCGCCGGCGCCTCCTGGATCAGCTCGTCGTTCGTGAGCGCATCCACCATGAAGAGCGCGAAGTCGACGCGGCGCGTCAGGTTGCTCTCCAGGATGGGATCGCCGACGTGCAGGCTCCAGACGGGCAGGCCCTGACTTTCGCCTTCCTCCAGGTCGCTCCCGCGCACGACCGTCCAACGCGTGTCGCTCTCGAAGATGCGTCGCGTGGCCTCCACCTGGTCGTCGAGCTCGGCGAACCGAAGAAGACGGGCGACCCATCCGAAGATCGCGACCATCCAGCGGAATCTCCGGGAGTAGCGGTCCTTGCCGTCCCGCGTGATGTGCCAGCCGCAGGAGAAGACCAGCCGGGCTCCGGGCTCCGCATAGTCGAGCACCGCCTGAGCCGTGCCGCTCGCGTACTGCTGGACACCCCACGGGACCAGCACGGTCAGCACGCCGTCGCACCCCGCGACCGCCTTCCGGATCACGTCCCGGTCGTTCGTCATCCCCGGCACGATCGTGATGCGGTCGCCGAACTCGTCGAGCTTGCCGACGCTCTCCTCTCGGCAGACGCCGACGACCTCGTATCCACGGTCCAGGCAGTGCCGGACCATGTACTTGCCGAGCTTACCGGATGCTCCCACGACACAGACTCTCACACGCGCTCCTGGTGCTTCCGACGCCGGGACGCGACTTGGGCGAAGCAGGGAACGTAAGCCTCCGGCCCGTTTGCCGGGACCCTTCCTCAGCAGCCCGGAGACACCGCTGCCCGTGGACCGGCTCCTCCCCGTTGCATCGCGCGGCGAGGGTACGGCGGAGAAACGCCGTGAAACGGAGGGGAAGGCCGTACGGATGCACGCATCCTGACGGTAACCTCATGCGCGCCAATACCTTGCGCCCCCATCCAGTCTCGCGGCCCATACGGGAGCGTCTCTTGCGCCTCCACTGGATACGTAACGCGGCCCCGAGGCCCCGACCACCCATGGTCGGCCCTCCCGACGGAGCCGCCATCTCAACACAACCGGAGGCATGACATGCATTCGAAGAAGTTGGCGCTCCTGATTCCCTTCATCTTCCTCGCGGCGTGCGACGCGAACGTCACCTCGCCCACCGACCCGATGGAGAGCGGCGTGGCTCCCGTGCTCGCCGCGAAAGAGAACGTGCAGAAGCCCTCCACCGGAGGACGCGGCAAGGGAGAGCTGGGAACGGTCTACGTGTCCAGCCAGGGTCTCTACTACGACACGTTCGTCTCGGCCGACGTCCTTCCACCGCACGGCCGGTTCCAGAAGCTCGAGAACGGCGTGACCGAGTTCGGCCCCGGTGATCCGGGCTACCTCGGAGGACGCTGGTGGATCGACAGCAACGGCAACGACCAGCAAGACCCGGGGGACACGTACCTGCTGTGCCCGCTGCTCGGACCGGGACGCACCACCGCGTAGCACGAACCGGCCCGTAGCTCGAGATCCCGTGTCGGCCCTCGCGGCCGGCGCGGGATTTCTTCGTCCCTCAACCCTCGGCTTCGATACCGAAGTCCCGCATGCGCCGCCACAAGGTGGTCCTGCTCATGCCGAGGATCTGCGCGGCGCGGGTGCGTGACCCCTCCGCGGTCTCGAGCGCGGCCTGGATCTCGCGCTTCTCCGTGTCCGTCGACTTCGGCCGATAGCGCACGGAGACGTCCTTCGGCTCTTCCCGGGGGTGGCGTACCGTCTCCGGAAGATGCTGCGCCTCGACGCGGCCACCACCGGCATGGATCGTCGCGCTCTCCACCACGCTGAACAGCTCCCGAACGTTGCCCGGCCAGTCGTGGGCGCGCAGCAACCGCATGGCGAGCGGCGAGACCGACGTCGGTCCGTCGGGCGCGCGCTCCCGGGCCCGTGCGAGGGCCGCCTCGACGAGCAGTGGGATATCACCCCTGCGCTCGCGGAGCGGCGGGAGCCCGATGCGAAAGACGTTCAGTCGGTAGTAGAGATCCTCGCGGAATCTCTCGGCCTCCATCTCGGTCTTCAGGTCGCGGTGCGTCGCCGCGACGACGCGTACGTCGACTGCTCGCGGCGCGTTCGCGCCCACGGGAAGCACCTCTCGCTCCTGCAGGACGCGCAGCAGCCTCTGCTGCAGCCTCAGGCTGATGTCGCCGACCTCGTCGAGGAAGAGCGTGCCGCCGTGGGCGGAGGCGAAGAGCCCGTCCCGCGAGCCGACGGCGCCGGTGAACGCACCCTTCACGTGGCCGAACAGCTCGCTCTCGAGGATGCCCTCCGCCAAGGCGGAGCAATTCACGGCTACGAACGGCCCCTCCGCACGGGTCGATAGCTCGTGCACGGCGCGGGCAATGAGCTCCTTACCCGTGCCGGTCTCCCCCTGGATGAGCACCGTCGTATCGGTCGGCGAGACACGGCGAACCGACTCGAAGACGGTCCGCATCGCCTGGGTGTGTCCGACGATGCCCTCGAGCCCGGTCTCCTCGACGCGTCGCCCGGTCGGGCGGCGCTCGAGCAGCTCCACCACCTTCGCGGACAGGACGTCCGGATCGATCGGTTTGCTCAAGAAGTGGTCCGCCCCGAGATGCATGGCCTGAACGGCCGTGTCGATCGTACCGAAGCCCGAGATCATCAGGATCGGAAGCTCGTGTCCACGGGTGCGGAGAACCTCGACCGCCGTGAGGCCGTCCATGCCGGGCATCCGTACGTCGAGGAGAAGCAGATCGAAGGCACCGTCGGTCAGCTTGCCGACGGCGTCCTTCACGTCGGCGGCGACCTCGACCTCGTGGCCCTCATGTCGCAGCAGCTCGGCGGTCGAGAGCCGGAACGTCCGGTCGTCATCGACGACCAGGAGCCGGGATGACGGCATCATGGGCGCTCCTCCGAGCCTGCGGGGGAACGCTCGGCTACCGGAAGCTCGATGGTGAAGTGCGCCCCCGGGCGCTCCGTCCGGTTCGCCCCGTCCAGCCGGCCACCGTATCGGCGGGCGAGCCCCTCGGCCACGAAGAGGCCGAGACCCACGCCGGTCACGCCACCCTTGGTCGTGAAGAACGGGTCGAACAGCCGATCGAGCACCTCCTCGGGGATCCCCGGGCCGTCGTCGAGCACGTCGACCAGAACCGTGCCGTTCCGGCGTGAGACGGCGACGTCGACCGTCGCGTCGCCGTCGCCGGCCTCCGCGGCGTTCAGGACCAGGTTGAGGAGGATCTGCTTCAGCGCGTCCGGCGGGATGGCCGCGAGCGGCGTGCCTTCGCTGCCGGAATCCACCCGGACCGAGACGGGATGCCCGCCCACCCGCGCCAGCGCCGCGACCTGCCCCGCCACCTTCGCCGCGTCGCAGGCCACGTCTCCGGCCGGGGCGGGCCGATGGAGGTCGAGAAGCCCCTCGGCCAGCTCGTGCATGCGGAGAAGCTCGTCGATCGCCATGTCCGTGAAGCGCGCGCCCTCGGGGTCGTCGGCCAGCCGTCTCCGCACGACCTCCAGGCAGTTGCGGACGTTGGCTACCGGGTTGCGTATCTCGTGCGCGAGCTCGGCGACCATCCGTGCGCTCGACTCGAGGCGGTCCT
>JASFUR010000092.1:0-9701 GCA_050050215.1 Gemmatimonadota bacterium | reverse complement strand
CGACGTGGCGGACCACTTCTCGGGTGTGCGCTCGGCGCTCAACCTCGTGTCGGACCGATACCTGTGGCCCAGCGGAGGCGATCCGGTGAACCGTTTGCTGCGTGAGGTCGCCAACCGAGTGGGCTGAGCGGCCCGCCCGACTCTCGACCTACGCCGTTCGGCGCCCCACGAACGGGATCGAGCCAATGAGCGCGTCCCAGGCGCGCTGGAAGTCCTCGCGGGCGGGGTCACCCGGCGCGGGACGCCGCACGGCTTCCACGACGAAGGCCAGCACGACACCGCCCATACCGCCGAGCACCATTCCCAGGGCGACGGCAAGCACGAGGCTTCGGTCATCGGGTCCCGGAGGGAAGAAGGGCGCCTGCAGCACCGTGATCACAGGCGTGTCCCGGACCTCGGCGATGCGCGCCTCGTCGAGCGCCTGAACGAGACCGGTGTAGACCTGTTGGCGCAGTGAGATCGCCCTCTGGAGACGCTCGTGCTGGAAAGTCAGCTCCGGTGAGTCGTCGAAGCTCCGGTTGGCTTGCAGGAACGTCTCCATCTCCGCCTCGGCCGAGAGGAGAGCAGCCTGCGCCGAGTCGGTGCGGGCCTCGATGAAGACCCTTTCGGCCATCGCCTGTGAGCGCCGCGTCTCCAGATTGAACACCTGGATCTCGTCCAGGAGCCTGTCGGCGATCGCCTTGGACAGCTCCGGCCACTCGGTCGTCACCTCGACCGTGACGATACCGGTTTCACGGCCGGTGGAGACCGAGATCAGGTCTTCGCGGAGTCGTCTGATCGCCGCTTCGATTCTGAGCGCCTCGGTGTCCTTCTCGATCTCGAGGATGTCCGTGAGGCGCATAGGACCCGCGCCTTCGATCTCGTACGAGCGGTCCGCGATGCGGTGCAGGATCTCCCGTGAGAGCATGAGCTCCTGATAGAAGGCCGGGCTGAGCTCCTCCCCGGCGCCGGGGACGTTGACCCCAAACTGACCAGCCAACGCCATCAGTTGGGAGGCCGACGCCTCGGAGCCCTGCGGCCGGAACGACGCCTGCGTCGTGAAGTCGTCCGAGCGAAGGAACGTGTACGCCACCGCGGCGGCGACGCACAGGACCGTGGTGAGCACGATCGTACCCCTGCGACGAAGCAGGACGGCCAGCACCTCCCAGAGGGAGATCTCGTCGTCCGGGGGACGTGCGACGGGCGTCGTGGAGCCGCCGTCTGCCTTCGTCGAATCGCTCGTCATGTCTCCATCGCCGAGGGTTTCGGGAGATGCGCGGCGGACGCGCGCTCGGAGTATCGCCGCACGATATGCGGGCAGCAACCCGCATGTCCCACGCTCCGGCGCTCCCTTGACGAGCGCTCGAGACAACCCGCACCGTGCCCCGTCGTCCGGGCCGGACGGCTCCGCTCCGGCCATCCCGTGACTCAGGAGGATTACCCATGACACAGCGCCGACCCGTTGCGCTCTCGACATGGATCGCGATGGCTGTGCTACCGCTCGTCGCGATCGCGTGCTCGACGGCAGACGCCGAGAACGCGGCCGCGGAACTCGGTCCCGACGAGCTGCGGCTCGAGAGCGTGTCGACGAAGCCGTACCTGGTCACGGGAGGAGACGTGCTCCTGCGGGTCGGAGTCGGCGCGGAGCTCGATCCGAGCCGGGTGGAGATCAGGGCGAACGGGGAGACGGTGGAGGCGCGATCCGCCCCGGACGGGACACTGATCGCCCTGGCCACCGGTCTCCCCGACGGGGAGAGTCACGTCGAGGCCGCGATTCCCGGAGGGCAGAGCACGACCCTGGAGCTCACGAGCTACCCCATCAGCGGCCCGATCATCTCGGGCCCCCACGAGTCTCCCTACCTGTGCCAGACGGAAGGCTTCACGCTCACCTCGGGTGAATCGCTCGGGCCCGCGCTGGACGACGACTGTTCGATCGACACGCGTGTCGACTACGTGTACCTCTCCAGCAGCGACGGCGAGTTCAAGACGTACCCGACAGGCCCCGCCGCGGACCGCCCGTCCGATGTGGCGGAGACGACCACGCTCGACGGCGAAACGGTGCCGTTCGTCGTGCGCGTGCAGACCGGCACGGTGAACCGCGCGATCTACCAGAGCGCCATGCTCCACGATCCCGCCGACCCCACGCCCGATCCATGGACGCGCAGCCGTGGCTGGAACGGCAAGCTCGTCTACACGCACGGAGGCGGCTGCCGGAACGGCTGGTTCCGTCAGGGCTCCGGCGCCGGCCAGGTGCTCAACGAGGGCCTGCTCGCGATGGGCTTCGCGGTCACATCGTCGTCACTGAACGTCTTCGGCAACAACTGCAACGACCTGCTCGCCTCCGAGACGCACATCATGGTCAAGGAGCGCTTCGTCGAGAGCTACGGCGTGCCGATCTACACGATCGGGACCGGCGGGTCCGGCGGGTCCTACCAGAGCCACCAGACGGCCGACAACTATCCAGGGGTCTTCGACGGGATCATCGTCTCGTCCAGCTTCCCGGACGTCACGTCGGCGACGATCTTCACACTCGCCGACGCGCGCCTGCTCTGGCACTACTTCAACGAGACGGCACCGGGCGCGCTCACCGAAGAGCAGGAGCGGCTCGTGTCGGGCTTCGGCTCACACGGCAGCATCGCCAACCTCAGCCGCGGCGCGGCGCGCATCGACCCGACGTACGACTCCGAGGCGCCACCCGAGGAGCAGGGCTCGGAGGTCGCTGGCATCACCGAGCTCGAATCCCGGCGCTACAGCCCGTCGAACCCCAACGGAATCCGCGCCACGGTCTACAACCACACGGCCAACGTCTACGGATACGACGAGTCCACGGGCTTCGCGGCCCGACCGCTCGACAACCGTGGCGTCCAGTACGGGCTCGCGGTTCTGGAGAGCGGGGACATCACGGCCGATCAGTTCCTGGCCCTGAACCGGGACATCGGCGGCTTCGACGCCGACCTGAATCACGTCTCCGAGCGTCACCGGGCCGATCCCACGGCCGTTCAGCGAGCGATCGGAACCGGCCGGATTCTGTACGGGGGCGGTGGCCTGGCCTCCACGCCCGTCATCGACTTCCGGAGCTACACGGATCACCGCCCCGGCGGCGACATCCACATGATCGTACACCAGTTCACGACCCGTGCCCGTCTGCTCGCCGCCAACGGCCATGCCGACAACCACGTCATGAACGTGGGCGGCGAGTGGGGCTACACGGCGGACCGTCCGGACCTGGGCAACCTCTTCCGCTCGATGGACGTGTGGCTGATGAACCTCGTGGCCGGCGACGCCTCGGGCGTTTCACGCGCCGAGAGGGTCGTCGCGGCCAAGCCAGCCGACCTGGTGGACAACTGCTGGGACACGAGCGGCGAGCAGCGACGCAACATCGAAGAGCCTCTCTCGTTCGACAGCACCGGGGAGTGCGCCTCGATCTACCCCGCCTACGAAACTCCGCGGCAGGTCGCGGGCGCCCCGCTCACGAACGACATCGTGAGCTGCCGGCTGAAGCCGCTGGACCGGGCCGACTACGGTGTCGACTTCACGGACGCGGAGTGGGCGGAGTTGCAGGCGATCTTCCCGGAGGGCGTGTGCGACTGGAGCGAGGGCGATGCGTACGCGGACGGCTACCAGGGCACCTGGCTCTCGTTCGGGCCGTCGCCGGTGAGTCTCGCACGCTGACCGGCCGGCCTCCGCCGACCGAGGAAACCGCGGAGCCCCGCTGAACGGGCCGGCCGCCGCGCAGGCGTCGGCCCGTCAGTCTCCCAGCACGTAGGAGAAGATCAGCGGCGCGACGATCGCGGCGTCGGAGTTGATGTCGAAGCGCGGCGTCGTCTTCTCCAGCTTGCCCCAGGTGATCTTCTCGTTCGCCGGGGCGCCGGAGTATCCGCCGTACGACGGGCGCGCGTCCGTGATCTGACAGAAGTAGCCCCAGTACGGGACGTCCCGCTGGAGATCCTGCGCGATGCACGGGACGGCGCAGATCGCGAAGTCCCCGGCGATGCCGCCTCCGATCTGGAAGAACCCGACGGAGGGTACCTCGCCGGCTCCGTGGTTCTCCTCGTACCACTCGATGAGCGCGTGAAACTGCTCCGTGCCGGACCGGACACACAGGTGGTTCGGCAACTCGCCCTTGATGACGTTCGCCGCGAAGATGTTTCCGGTCGTCGAGTCCTCCCATCCCGGAGCGAAGACGGGGATGCCCATCTCCTTCGCGGCAAGCATCCACGAGTTCTCGGGGTCGATCTGGTAGTGCTCGACCAGGCTCGGATCCTCGAGCACCTCGAAGAGGAACTCCGCGGGCGTCTGTCGCCGCCCCTCGTCCGCCGCCCCCTTCCAGCAGGCGACCAGGCGCGCCTCCAGGTGACGCATGACGGTCTCAGGGATGCACGTGTCCGTCACCCGGTTCATGCCCCGGTCGTACAGCGACTGCTCGTCGCTCGCCGACAGCTCGCGCCACGAGCGGACGATCTCGTACTCGTCGTGCGCCAGCAGGTTGAAGACGTCCTCCTCGAGGTTGGCGCCGGTGCAGGAGATCGCGTGCACGTGGCCGGCCCGGATCATACGGGCCAGGATGATCCCGAACTCACCCGTAGACATCGCGCCGGCCATCGCCAGGAGCATCTTCCCACCGGCTGCCACGTGCTCCTCGTACGCTTTCGCCGCGTCGAGCGCCTCGCGGGCGTTGAAATGGAGGTAGTGCTTCTCCATGAAGTCGCGGATCGCTGCCAATCTTCTCTCCGTGTCGGCGGGAAACGACGAAGTGTATGTGGATGGCCGGTCGCTGGCGATGCGCGCCACGCCCCCCGTATGATGCCGGCCTCATGTCCACGATTCATCCACACCTCACGATCGACGGGCCCATCGCCCGCATCGTGCTGGACCGGCCGGACCGCCACAACGCCCTCGAGCTCGCCGACCTGCAACGCTTTCGTGCGCACCTGGCGGAAGTCGACAAGAACGACAGGATCCGGGTGCTCGTGGTCACCGGGAGCGGGGAGGCCACGTTCTGCGCGGGCGCCTCTCTGGACCAGCTCGAGTCGGGCGAGATCTCGGGCCGCATCTTCGAGACGCTCACCACCGATCTCGCGTCGTCGCGGGTGCCGACGATCTGCGCGCTCAACGGGAGCGCGTACGGGGGTGGGGCGGAGATCGCGCTGTGCTGCGACTTCCGCATCGGCGTGGTTGGGAGCCGCATCTCGGTGCCGGCCGCACGGCTCGGAGTCTGCTACCCGGTGACCGGGCTCAGGCGATATCTCGCCTCGCTCGGGCCGGGAGTGGCCCGCCGCATCATGCTCGCAGCCGAGGAGCTCGACGCCGACGAGATGCTCCGCTCAGGCTTCCTGGACCGGCTGGTCCGGCCCGAGGAGCTTTCCACCGTCGCCGCCGCGCTCGCGGACCACATGGCCGGCCTCGCTCCGCTCGCCGTCCAGGCCATGAAGCGCATCCTGCGAGGCCTCGCGCTCGGCACGCTCGATGACGACGACGCCCAGGAGCTCGTCTCACTCTGCGAGGGCTCCGAGGATCTGAAGGAGGGTCTGCGGGCGCGGCGTGAACGTCGTCCCGCCGAGTTCCGTGGCCGGTAGCGTCCGCGACCTGGCCGAGCTCGAGCCGCTCCTGCGCCGCATCGACGGTCGGGGCTACAAGGCGTACAAGGACCTCGAAGGATCGTGGCGCTACCCCGACTTCGTCCTTCACGTGGATCACGTCCAGGGCGATCCCTATGCCGCTCCGACCCGGGTGCGGGCCGTCCTCGAGCCCGCAGTCGCCGGCCTTCCTCCGGCCGCCTACCGCGGCGTTCCGAGGGCGCTCGGGACGGCGGCGTTGCTCGCCCGGACGTTGAGCGAACGGGCGCGCTCCGCCTCCCGGTCGCGCGGCACGGGCAAGAGCGGCGAGATCCGCATGGAGCACCCTGGCCAGGTGGTCGTCCGGCAGACCGCCGTCATCGTCGACGACGAGGGCCGCGTCGAGGCACGCTTCACCGTCGGCCTGCCCGCCGCAGGCAGGCGGGTGAAGGGCGACGCGGCGCTCGAGCTCCTCGCGTCGGACGTCCTCGAGCTCGTGCGCGCGAGCCTGTTGGCTTCGTCGCACGACGCCTCGCAGATCGAGCAGTGCGCAGCGGCGAACGAGGACGCCACGGCTCTGCGCGACGGTTTGGAGCGCCACGACCTCGTCGCGTTCGTCGCGGACGGCGCCCGCCTTCCCCGCCGGAGCGGCATCGACGACCGTCCGCTCCCCGTCGACGAGACGATCCCGTTCCGGTCCCCCGACTCGATGCGCGTGGCCATCGAGCTCCCCAACTCGGGCCGGGTCGAGGGAATGGGCATCCGCCCCGGGGTGACCCTGATCGTCGGCGGCGGGTTTCACGGCAAGAGCACGCTCCTCAGGGCGCTCGAGGCCGGAGTCTACAACCACCGCCCCGACGACGGGCGGGAGCTCGTCGTCACGCGAGGCGACGCCATGAAGATCCGGGCCGAGGACGGCCGCTCCGTAGCCGGCGTGGACATCTCCGGGTTCATCGACGGCCTTCCCTTTGGGCGGGACACGCACGCCTTCTCGTCCCCGAACGCGTCGGGCTCCACCAGCCAGGCCGCGGCGATCGTCGAGGCGCTCGAAGCCGGTTCGCGACTCTTCCTGGTGGACGAGGACACGTCGGCCACGAACTTCATGATCCGCGACCGCAGGATGCAGGAGCTCGTGCCGGAATCCCGCGAGCCGATCACCCCGTTCGTGGACCGGGTGCGCGACCTCCACGAACGGTCGGGTGTGAGCTGCGTGCTCGTCATTGGAGGAAGCGGTGACTACCTCGACGTCGCCGACCGGGTCATCCGGATGGTGGACTACGCACCCGAGGACGCCACTGACGAAGCGCGTGCCGTCGCCGAGCGGCTCCCGACCGGTCGTGAGGAGGGCCGCCCGACGCCCCCGCCGGAGCCCGCTCCCCGGACGCTCGCGAGAGGCACGCTCGACCCCCGGCGCGGAAAGCGATCGACGTACGTGCGCGTGCCGGACGACCGCACCCTCCTGTTCGGCGAGGAGACGATCGACCTGGTGGCGGTCGAGCAGCTGGTCGGCCACTCCCAGGTGCGCGCGATCGGGCAGGGTCTCGTCCATGCAGCGAAGCTCCTCGACGAGGGAAGCCTGACCGTGCCCGAGCTCCTGGACCGGATCGGTTCCGCCGTGGAAAAGGAAGGCCTGGACGCCCTCGAGCCGTGGCTGGTCGGCGACCTTTCCGCCTTCCGCCGCTTCGAGCTCGCCGCCGCGCTGAACAGGTTGCGCGCTTTGCGTGTAGAGTAGCCTTCGCCCTGCGGCCCGCCGGAAGCGCGGGCCGGACCGTTCCAAGCGAGGTAGTCCATGTTCGACCGACTGCTCGGTGCCAAGGGCGCGACAGTCCGTCGCGCCTCGAGCGGTGCAGCCGTGTGCCGCATCGTATCCAGCGCGGTGCTCGCCCTGTCCGCAGCCGTTCTCCCCGTCGCAGCCCAGCAGACGGCGACCCTTCCCGAGGCCGTCACCACCGTCGAGGGCATCACGGAGTACCGCCTCGACAACGGGCTGCGCGTTCTGCTCTTCCCGGACCCGAGCAAGCCCCAGATCACGGTGAACATCACCTACCTCGTCGGCTCACGGTACGAGGGGTACGGCGAGACGGGCATGGCGCACCTGCTCGAGCACATGCTCTTCAAGGGCACCCCGGACCACCCCGACATCACGCAGGAGCTCACCGAGCGGGGGGCTCAGCCGAATGGAACGACGAGCTACGACCGGACCAACTACTTCGAGATCTTCCCCGCTTCCGACGACAACCTGGAATGGGCGCTCGACCTGGAGGCGGACCGCATGGTCAACTCCTTCGTATCCGCCGAGGACCTCGAGTCGGAGATGACCGTGGTCCGCAACGAGATGGAGTCGGGCGAGAATAGCCCGCTCAGGATTCTGGTCGAGAGGACCATGTCGACCGCCTATCTGTGGCACAACTACGGAAAGTCCACCATCGGCGCGCGTTCGGACGTCGAGGACGTTCCGATCGGACGGCTGCAGGAGTTCTACCGGAGGTACTATCAGCCCGACAACGCCGTGCTGATCGTGGCCGGCAACTTCCAGGCGGACGAGACCCTCGCGCTCGTCGTCGACAAGTTCGGCTCGATCCCACGGCCGAACCGGACGGGGGACGAGATCCTCTACCCCACCTACACGGTGGAGCCGACCCAGGACGGAGAGCGCTCCGTGACGCTCCGCCGGGTCGGCGACGTTCAGTACCTCACCGAGATGTATCACGTCCCGCCGGGCTCGCACCCGGACTTCGCCGCCATCGACATCCTGGCGTTCGTGCTCGGTGACAACCCGTCCGGACGACTCTACCGGGCGCTGGTCGAGAGCCAGCTCGCGACCCAGACCGCCGCGTACGCCCAGCAGCTTCGCGAGGCCGGCCCTCTCCTCATGTACGCGGTCGTGGATGCGGACCAGGACCTCGCGACCGTCCGCAACACGATGGAAGAGACGGTTGGAGCGATCGCCACGGACCCGGTCACGAGCGAGGAGGTCGAGCGGGCCAAGGCCGCACGCCTGAGCTCCATCAACCGCTCGTTCAACTCCTCGACCGGCATCGCGCTCCAGCTCTCCGAGTGGGCGGCGATGGGAGATTGGCGCCTCTTCTTCCTGCACAGGGACCGTATCGAGGCGGTCACGGCCGACGACGTGAATCGTGTGGCGCAGCACTACCTGAAGCCGTCCAATCGCACGGTCGGACTCTTCTATCCGACCCCCGATCCCGACCGAGCCGTCGTGCCCGCAGTCCCCGACGTCGAAACGATGCTCGAAGGCTACGAGGGCCGCGAAGCCGTGGCCGAGGGGGAGGCATTCGATCCGTCGCCGACCAACATCGAGCGTCGCACGACGCGGTACGAGCTCCCGAACGGGATCCGGGTGGCCCTCCTCCCCAAGGAGACCCGCGGCGACCTGGCCATGCTCAGCATGCGCCTGTCGTTCGGGGACGAGCAGGCGCTCATGGGCCGCGGCACGGCAGGGGAGTTCGCCGGTGCCATGGTCATGCGCGGCACCCGAGAGCACACGCGACAGGAGATCCAGGACGAGCTCGACCGGCTGCAGTCGTCGGGTGGCCTGGGGGGCGGCCCGATCGTGGCGGACGGACAGTTCCAGACCGACCGCGCCAACATCGTCGAGTTGATCGACCTCATCGGCGAGATCGCCCGGGAGCCGTCCTTCCCACAGTCGGAGTTCGACATCCTGAAGGAACAGCGAATCTCGTCGATCGAGCAGGCGCGCACGGAGCCCAACGCGATCGCGCAGATGGAGCTCGCCCGGCACATGACGAACTATCCTCCCGGGCATCCGAACTACGCGGCCACCTTCGACGAGCAGCTCGAAGACATCGAGAGTACGACACTGGACGAGGTGCGGGCGTTCTATCAGGACTTCTGGGGTCCGCAGCACGGGGACATCGTCGTCGTCGGAGACTTCGACGAGGGAGCAGTGCGAGCCGCGATCGAAGAAGCGTTCGGCGATTGGACCAGCCCCCACGACTTCACCCGTGTGGCCACTCGGTTCTACGACCCCCCGGCCGATGAGATCGTCATCGAGACGCCGGACAAGGCGAATGCCGTCTTCCTGGCTCAGCAGAATCTGAGGCTCTCCGACACCGATCCCGACTACCCCGCCCTCGTCCTTGCCGGCTACATGCTTGGGGGCGGCTTCCTCAACTCGAGGCTAGCCCG
>JASFUR010000091.1:0-9737 GCA_050050215.1 Gemmatimonadota bacterium | reverse complement strand
CCCAAGAGGAACGCCAGCACCGAGCTGTCCCAGCGGCCGAGGTCCGCGGTGTCGAAGGCTACCGTCGTGGTTCCGTCGGCGAGCGCATCTTCGATTTCGGTGAGCGAGGGGAGACCGCTCTCGAGACTCCAAGACCCCGACAAGCGCACGACGACGGTGCCGTCATCGGCCCGGGTGACCGAGAGTTGGCTCTTGGAGGGCGCGGTGGTCGGCATGGAGCTTCAAGATGCGCGCGTCCGTACGGCAAGGCGAGGGCACCCCACGCGGAGTGAGCCCCGCCGCGAGACCGATCGTCCTGCTACTACTCCGCCTCTTCCCGAGGGAAGAGATCCGGGTTGTTGATGAACATCCCGTCGGCTCCGAGCGAGTTGAGGAAGTAGCGCGCCTCGATCTGGACGTCCTCGAACTCGGCTTCGTCACGGCTTCCGACCGTGTACGGAATCACCGTGAGCCCCGCCGCGTGCGCCTCGCCAATCACCTCCGGCATCGCGAGCACGATCTCCTTCGACGGCCCGATGCCCGTCGCGAACTCGGCGATCTCGGCGAAGCCCTCCGGCGTGAACCAGCGCCGCGCCTCCATGTACTGGCCCACCAGGAACGTGGACGGAAGGTCGAGGTTCTGCTCGTCCCGTAGGATGCGCAGGCTCTCGGGACTGAACGATTGCAGCTGCACCGGCGTGCCCTCGACCCCGCCGGGCACGTGGAGCCCGTGCGCCTGCAGCGCGAGCGCGACGAGGTGCTCCATGTCGAAGCCCTGGTCGCCGTACACCTCGGGCGCCTTGGTCTCGGGGAAGATGCCGGCGCGTCCGAGCGCGATCTCGATGACCTCGTCGAACGTCAGCACGCGCTCGCCCGCGAACTCCGGGCTGAACCACGAGCCCGCGTCGAGCTGCTCGATCTCGTCCAGCGTGAAGTCGACGGCGAACCAGCGGTTCACGATCACCATGCCTTCGCGCACCTCGCGGTACCGGTCCGGGAAGACCTCCTCCACGTTCGTCGTGCGCTCGAGGGTCTCGTCGTGCAGCGAGATCAGCACGCCGTCGGCGGTGATCTGCAGGTCGGGCTCGATGTAGTCGGCCCCCTGCTCGATCGCGAGCTCGTACGCGGCCCGCGTGTGCTCGGGCGCATACGCGGACGCGCCCCGGTGGGCGATGAGGACCTTGCCTGCGGGAGCCATGCTCGCCTCCCTCGACCCCGTGCAGCCAGCGCACAGGGCCAGGATCAACAAGAAGTGGATGGATGCGTGTCGGGAGCGTGTCTTCACGTGCTTGGACCGGTTGTGCGGGCCTCGAGGTTGCCGGCCTCAAGTTAGACGGGCGGCGCGGGGGGGTCGAGGGAGGTCGGGCGCCCGGCCGGGAGAAGCATGGGCAACCACCTTCAGCGCGATCCGGATCCCAAGCGGGGATGCACGACACGCGAGGAGGGGAAGATGGAGCGGAACATAATTTGGCCCACGGCTCTCGCCGCGACTCTCGTCCTGGTGCCCGCGCCGGCGCTCACTCAGGACGTCTCGGGCGACTGGGAGGTCCGCTGGGCCCAAGCCATCAGGGTGAACGGCGACGGCACGGTGGAGATCCAGAGGTGGGGCGATGCGACCCTCACGCTACGCCAGGACGGCGCCCGGGTGACCGGTACGTGGACGACGAACGTGCTCGAAGAAGTGAACTGGCCCGTGGCCGGCAGGCTCGAAGGCGACCGGCTCACGCTTCGGGCGACCGAGAACGATTCGTCCAACCCCGAGCTCGATGTCGTCGAGGAGCTCGCGTGGGAGGGGACCGTGTCGCCCGACCGCATCGAGGGCACGGTGGCCATGTCCTTCAATGGCATGAGCAGGCCGCCCGGAGAACGTCCGTTCACGGCGATCCGCGCTCCGTAGGCCAGCACGCCCGACCGCGCGCGCTCACCCGACGCGGCCCCTGATCGACTATTCTTCCTCCATGCCACTCGTAGCCCACTCCGGTCTGCCGACCTTCGAACAGCTGCGCGAGCAGGGACATGAGCTCCTGTCGCTCGAGCGGGCCGTGCATCAGGACATCCGCGAGCTCCACATCGGATTCCTGAACATGATGCCGGACGCCGCGCTGCAGGCGACGGAGCGTCAGTTCATCCGGCTCGTGGGCGGCTCGAACCCCATCGCGCAGTTCTTCGTCTATCCGTTCTCCCTGCCCGGGCTCGCGCGGGGTGCGGAGACGCAGGCGTACATCGACCGGTACTATACGGACTTCGACGAGCTCAGAAGGCTGGGCCTCGACGCGCTCATCATCACCGGGGCCAACGTCGCCAAACCCGACCTCGCCAACGAGCCCTTCTGGGATCCGCTCGCGGAGGTCATCGAGTGGGCCAGGGAGCGCGTCACGTCGACGCTCTGCTCGTGTCTGGCGACGCACGCGGTGCTCAAGCACCTGCACGGTATCGAGAGAAGGAGGATGCCCGAGAAGACCTGGGGCGTGTTCAGCCACCGGGTCTGCGAGCCGTCGCATCCCCTGCTCCGCGAGATCAACACGCGCTTCGACGTCCCGCACTCGCGCTTCAACGACATCTCGCGTGCGCAGCTCGAAGAGTCGGGCCTGCGGGTCCTGGTCGAGAGCGAGGAGGGCGGCGTCCACATCGCGTCGAGCCCCGACGGCTTCCGCATCATCTACTTCCAGGGGCACCCCGAGTACGACTTCAACAGCCTGCTCAAGGAGTACAAGCGCGAGGTGAAGCGCTTCCTGGCGGGTGAGCTCGACGACCCTCCGCCGTTCCCCAAGCACTACTTCCCTCCGCCGGCTGCGCAGATCGCACGTGACTACGCCGAGCGGGCGGCCGCCACGCGCGACGCCGGGGAGGAGATCCCGAAGATGCCCGAGGCCGACATCGAGAAGCACCTCGACAACACGTGGGGCGACACCGCCAAAGCCATCGTCAACAACTGGCTCGGGCTCGTCTACAAGGTGACGGACATCGACCGGGCGAAGGTGTTCATGGAGGGTATCGATCCGGACGATCCGCTCGGACTGAAGAAGTAGGACCCTCCGCCCCGAGTCGGTCGCGCTCCATCGCTGGCACGTCCGATGCATCGACATGGGACCGCGTTCCAGTGGATGGAGGTGATCGATGAAGTACGAGTCGGAGATTCTGCATAAGGGCTTTGTCACGCACGACGTGCGGCAGTTCATCCTCTCGCGACCCGGGGAGCTGAGCTGGGAGCCCGGCCAGGGCGTGGAGCTGGCGCTCGATCTCGAGGGCTGGCGTGACGAGGGGCATCCGTTCACGCCCACGTCGCATCGCGACGAGCCCGCGCTCGAGTTCACCATCAAGATCTATCCCGAGCGGGAAGGTCTCACCGCGCGCCTCGACGGTCTCGCGCCCGGTGCCACCGTGGGGCTCTCGGACCCGTTCGGCGCGATCACCCACCGGGGTCCGGGCACGTTCGTCGGCGGGGGCGCGGGAGTCACGCCGCTCCTGGCGATCCTGCGGCACATGGACGAGGACGAGCTCGCCCGGTCGCGGCTGCTGTTCAGCAACCACACGCCCGCCGACGTCATCTGCGAGAGGGAGCTCCGTCACCTGCTCCGTGAACGCTGCGTCCTGACGTGCACCGATCGCGGCGGAGAGGGCTTCGAGCACCGCAAGATCGACTCGGACTTCCTGCGCGATCACGTCGACCAGGTCGACGGAACGTTCTACGTCTGCGGCCCACCGAGCTTCGTGACGGACGTGAGCGCCGCCCTCCTGGAGATGGGCGCGAACGAAGAGACGATCGTCGTGGAGGAGTGAAGCCGGACGGAGGGGTCTCGCCGCCCAGCGGATCCGCCCTCCCGGGTGTCTTGTGAAGAAAGCCAGCGTGCCTGCTGCGCCTGCGTGCCGCCCATATGAAAGGAGACTCGATGAAGCGCGTTGCGACCCGTTTCCCGGCGTTCCCCCTCGTCGCCGTTCTCGCCGCCTGCGGAGGAGCCAGTGAAGAGATGGCCGACTCCTCCATGGAGGGCGAGGCCCAGACGCCCGAGGCCGCAGTGGAGGCCGCCGGTCTCGACTGCTTCCTCATGGGAGCGTCTCCCACGGAGGCACAGCAGCGCATCAGCCCGCACTCGCGGTTGGCCTTCATCTACGACGGCCACGCCGGGCTCCTCTGCTACGGCGCCCCCTCGGCACGTGAGCGGGAAGTCATGGGCAGCCTCGTGCCCTACAACGGCCAGCCCTGGCGGATCGGGGCGGACGAGCCCACGACCATCCATCTGAGCGCGGCAGCCTCGGTCGGCGGCGTGCAGCTCGAGCCCGGCAGCTACTCGCTCTACGCGATTCCCGCCGAGGGCGACTGGGACTTCTTCATCAACACGAACTACGAGCGCTGGGGCATCCCGATCAACGAGGACGTCCGCGAGAGCGAGATCGGCAGCTTCACGCTGGCGCCCCAGACCATGGACTCGTTCGTCGAGACGCTGCGCTATACCTGGGACGACGGCGCGATCGTCATGGAGTGGGAGAACACGCGCTTCCGGATTCCGGTAGAGGGGATGTAGCCGACCCGGCCAAGACAGCTCGACAGGGTCCTGCGGCCCCGTCCCCGGGCGTGTTCATGCGCCCCGGGGACGGGGCCGCGGTCGTCGTGTCGAATTCCGCCTCCCTCGTTCGACGCATGGGAAAGGGCGAGAATCAGGGAGACCGGCTCCCGGGCCCGAACCACAGACCCATAGGAACGGAACCATGCGATTCATGATGCTCGTGATTCCCAAGGGATACGAGTCCGCCGAGGCCGGGACGATGCCCGATCCCGAGGCGGTCGAGAAGATGATGAAGTACAACGAGGCGCTTCAGAAGGCGGGCGTCCTGCTCGCGCTCGATGGCCTGCACCCCCCATCGATGGGCTTCCGCGTCAGCTATTCCGGCGGCTCGCCGGAGGTCACCGACGGCCCGTTCGCCGAGGTGAAGGAAGTCGTCGGCGGCTACTGGATGATCGACGTCGCGTCGCTCGAGGAGGCGAAGGAGTGGGCGAAGAAAGCGCCCATGGGCGACGACGAGATCATCGAGGTCCGGCGCGTGCAGGAGATGGAGGACTTCCCCGACGACGTGAAGGAGGCCGCGTCCGGCTTCGACGACATGCAGAAGGCGGCCGAGGCCAGGAGGGAGTCATGAGCCTGTATCTCGGTCTCGGCTACTACGACCCCGAAGCGTACGACAAGCTGAGCGTCGCCGAGCGCCAGACGCTCGGGGAGCGGTGCCGGCCGCACGACGAGAAGTTCGGCGCCACGGGCAAGGTGCGCGACGTCGGGAGCCTCGACCACGGCACGTGGGCGCACATCCGTCCTACGGAGTCGGGCCCGTCGGTGACCGATGGGCCGTTCGCCGAGGCCAAGGAAGTCGTCGGCTCGTACTTCATCATCGAGGCGGACAGCTTCGAGGAAGCCGTCGAGATCCTCTCGCTGCACCCTGCCTCCCAGATCGGCTGGGAGGTCGGCTTCTCCATGGAGGTCCGGCCCATCGAGAAGGTGTGGGTTCGGGACGGGAAGTTCCTCGGGGGAGAGGCCTGATCCCGACGTGGGCGCTCCGGAGGTCCAGCGCACCATCGACGCCGTCTGGCGGATGGAGTCCGCGCGCATTGTCGCCGGACTCGTCCGCCTGACCGGTGACGTCGGCCGGGCCGAGGACTTCGCGCAGGACGCGCTCGTCGCGGCGCTCGAGCAGTGGGGCGAGTCGGGCGTGCCGGACAACCCGGGCGCCTGGCTCACCACCGTGGCCCGCCGGAAGGCCATGGACCAGATCCGCCACCGCCGGATGGCGGAGCGGAAGCACCAGGAGCTGGCCGGCGACGTCGATCTGACCGGAAGCGTCGAAGAGCCCGATGCCGGTCTCGGCGAGCCGATCGAAGACGAGATCCTCCGGCTCGTCTTCATCTGCTGCCATCCCCTGCTTCCCACCGAAGCGCGCGTGGCGCTGACGCTCCGGCTCGTGGGCGGTCTCACCACCGGGGAGATCGCGCGGGCGTTCCTCGTGCCCACGCCGACCCTGGCGCAGCGCATCGTGCGGGCGAAGCGTACGCTCCGCGAGGCGAACATCCCGTTCGAGCTGCCGCCGGAGCAGGAGCTTCCCGAGCGCATGGCCTCGGTCCTCGGCGTCATCTACCTCGTGTTCAATGAGGGGTACGCCGCCACCGCGGGAACGGAGTGGGTGCGTCCCGAGCTCTGCAGGGACGCGCTCCGGCTCGGACGCGTGCTGGCGGGTCTCGCGCCGAACGAGCCGGAGGTACATGGGCTGGTGGCCCTGATGGAGCTCCAGGCCTCGAGGCTCGCGGCCCGCGTCGGTCCCGGGGGCGAGGCCGTGCTCCTCATGGATCAGGACCGCGGCCGGTGGGACCGCCTGCATATCCGACGGGGACTCGAAGCGCTCGAGCTGGCACAGCGGCTCGGCGGGGCGCTCGGGCCGTACGCGCTTCAGGCTGCCATCGCCGCCTGCCACGCCCGGGCGAACGCACCCGAGGAGACGGACTGGGAGGGCATTGCCGCGCTCTACGACGCGCTCTCGCAGGTCATGCCCTCGCCCGTCGTCGAACTCAACCGAGCCGTCGCCGTCGGCAGGGCGTTCGGCGCGGAGGAGGGGCTGAAGCTGGTGGAGCGCCTGGAGGCGGACGGGGCGCTCGCGGGATACCACCTGCTTCCGGCCGTGCGCGGTGATCTGCTCGAGCGGCTGGGTCGAGCCGAGGAGGCTCGTACCGCGTTCTTGAAGGCCGCGTCCATGACGGAGAACGAGCGGGAGCGGGCCGTGCTGGTGAAGCGGGCGGAGGGGCGGACCGGGACGTAGGGCGGGCCGAGCGGCGCGGATCGGATGCGGACCGCGTCCGATTCGCTAGCTTGTCCGACCAGCCATTCGCCTCCCGCACCCTTTCACGGAGTCCCCCATGGCCGTCGAGCTCGACGAATCCCGCCGAGACCATCTCATCAAGAAGCTCCGGGGCTTCTTCCTGGAGGAGTTCGACGAGGATCTGAGCTCGTTCCGCGCCGAGGGCATCCTCGACTTCTTCGTCGAATCGATGGGGCCGTCGATCTACAACCAGGGCGTCGAGGACGCTCGGGTGTACATGGGGAGGAAGCTGGAAGATCTGGACGCCGAGATTCACGAACCGGAGACGGCATGAGAGCAGTCGAGCTCGACCTTCGCCCCGAGCGCTTCGCCGTCGTCAAGCTGGAGCGCGGCGCCGAGATTCCCTGGTGGGTCGAGTCGTCGGTGTTCTTCTCCGTCACCCGCACGGAGTCGGAGCTCTCCATCGTTTGCGACGAGACGGCCCTGCCCCACTCCGAGAAGGCGCTGAGGGGCTTTCGATGCTTCTCGGTACGCGGCCCGCTCGGCTTCGACGAAGTCGGGATCCTGAGCTCGGTCGCCCATCCGCTGGCGGAGTCGGGCATCAGCATCTTCACGGTGTCGAGCTTCGACACGGACTACGTCTTCGTGGCGGACGTCGTCGTGGACCAGGCCGTGCGGGTGTTGCGGGAGGCAGGGCACACCGTCCATGGATACGTGCCCGATACGACCGGAACGTGAGCGATGCACCGATTCAGGAGCGGCGGGCGCACTTATTTGGTGCGTGGCCCCCGGAAGGTGCGGGGAGAGCGGAGAGGGCAGTCGCTCCGTAAGTGCCTTTCTGGGAAGGACATACGGAAGTCACCTGCCGCTCGCGACACGGCGGTACACGTCTTGCGTTCAGAAGGATGAAGTCGTGCCATCCATCCGAACGGAGTCACCCCGATGCGCCCCTCGACCGCGAACATCGTCCGCGCCGCCACTGTGGCGCTCCTGGTTTTCGGAGCCGCCTGTAGCGACAGCACAGCCCCCGCGCCCGGAATCCAGCCTCAGATCGTCAACAACACCGACGCGTTCAGCTACCAGATCACCAACCTCGACCGCGTCAGTGGGACGTACGAGTACACGTGGCAGAACACCGGTACACTGGCCAAGGTGACGCACGCCTCCGACGCCGGCTCCAGCGGAACTGCGATCCTCACGGTGAAGGACGCGGCCGGAGCAGAAGTCTACTCGGGAGCATTCGCCACGACCGGAGAAGTCGTGAGCTCTCCTGCAGGTACGGCCGGAGCCTGGACCCTGACGGTCACGTACTCGGGCTACAGCAATACCCAGGTCAACTTCGCCGTCGTGACCCAGTAGTCGGCGGGGTGGTCGGCCTGCTCCTAGGCCAAACTGGCGGGAGGGGGTCCTAACGTCCCAGAGCGAGAATCGCCGCCACATCGGTCGTACTCAACGCCCGGCTGTAGAAGCGGAGCTCGTCGACCTCACCGGCGAGCGAGTTGTTCGTCGTGAAGCCCCCGCCGACCGAATCCTGATCCTGACCCACGATGAGGCCACCGGGATCGATGTCGATCGGGTCGGAGAGAACCGTCACCGAACCCGCCTGGGCCCCATCCACGTACAGGACGACGGTCGTTCCATTCCTGACGACCACGATGTGATGGAACTGGTTGTCTTCCATCGCAGAATTGGTCGAGAAATTCAGGCGATCCCCCAAAATGTCGATCGACCAACGGTCGTTATTGGGGTCGTACCATACGCCCAGGTTGTTGTCCTCCGCGGCGATGGCACAGCTCAGCCACTGGCTCGGGTAGATGTGAAACGTGCTCATCTTCACCCAACCCGAGACCGTGAAGTCACCCACACCGTCCAGGGCTCCCCGCGGGACTTCCAAGGCGTCGACGTCGTTGCTCCCGGTCACCAGAACTCCCCCGGTCACCGAAGCGCCGCCGATGAGCGTCGCATGCCGCGCGTTCCCACTCACATCGTCCGTACTGCCGTCGAACGTGTAGTAGGCCTCGAGTCCCTCCAACAGCGGATCGCTCGGGGCCGTCCCGCTGTCATCTCCACCGCATCCAGCAACGACGAGCGCGACGGCACCGAATGAAGCCGAGGCTCGCCGGAAGGCTCGAATGGCCAAGATCATGGCTCCTGAGAGGGGGTGAGCTTAAAGCGTCTCGCATCATACGGGCCGACCCCGACCTGCTCAAGCCGAGGGCTCAGGATGCAGCCACGGAAGGGCGACACCGGTGTCATCTCTTCAACCCCGAGCCTGTCCAACTTCCTGCAACCCCGGTAAACACCTAGTTTGTCCGTCCACAACGGGACGTGGCGCAGCTCGGTAGCGCACCTGAATGGGGTTCAGGGGGTCGCCGGTTCGAATCCGGCCGTCCCGATGGAGGGTTCGTGGCGACTTCAGTCGCCGCGGACCCTTCTTTCGTGGTGACCCGGATGAATGAGCGGTGACGTGAGCGCAGCGAGCAGGTCGCCGGGTCGAGCCCGGGGGCAGCACAGCACGTTCGAAGGTCCTCCAGCGCATCGCGAGGATCGTTCGACCTTCGAACGAGTTTGGAGAAGGTCGCCGAGGTCGGCCCGCGAGCGTCTCTTCGCACTATCCCTCCGCCCCGAGGACCACCTCAGTGTAGAGGAACCACGGAAGCGACCGTTCGAAGATCGAACGATTCCCGGAGGTCCCGGAGGATGGGAGGCAATGGAGATCGGGAGGCCCCAGAAATCGGTGGGGCACAGGGCATGCACAGCCGTCCGGGCGCTGCCCCCGGGACGCGCTGCCGGGAGGGAATCGACCCGGACGAGATCGACCGAGCCTGGCACCTGCTCCGGAGCGCCGCGCGGCGGCTGGACCGGGTCGCGAAGGACCGGGGCTGGCCGACTCCGTTCGCGCCCGCCCGGTATCTGATCCTGGTGCTGCTCGATCAAGCCACGGCGTACGGGCTCTCGGC
>JASFUR010000090.1:0-9818 GCA_050050215.1 Gemmatimonadota bacterium | reverse complement strand
GACGCCGCCGGCTGGTATCGGGCGCTCCGAGGCCAGATGGACAGGCTCGCGAGTCAGGTCGGCGCTGAGCTGCTGGAGTACCGGGAGGGTGAGCTCCAGGGGGGCTCGGTCGACGAGCTCGTGGAGCTCGGGCTGTACGAGGGTTGGGCGCCGCGACCGGTCTTCGAGGCCCTGGAGAGCCGCGAGGTGCTCTCGGAGTTCACCGAGACATCGCTCGGCCGCTGGGAGTACGTGACCGCGTATCGCAGGCTCCTCGACGACGACATCCTGGCCGTTCAGGTGCCGCTCGAAGCCGGGATGACGGCGCTACAAACGACGGATCTCGTGGAGCTGCTCCTCTTCCTCGTCGTTGTGGGCGCGGGCTTGTCGCTCGGACTGGCCATGCTCGCCGGTCGCGCGCTGACGAGACCGATGTCGGCCCTGCAGAGGGCGTCGGAGAGCGTCGGCGCGGGCGACCTCTCCATGCGGTTGCCGGAAGCCCGCGCGGACGAGTTCGGCGCCGTCTTCCGGGCCTTCAATCGCATGGTGGGACGGGTGCGACGGGCGCGCCGCCAGCTGGTGCGCACGTCCCGACGTACCCAGCTCATCATGGACGAGGCCGCGGTCGGGATGGTCGCGCTCGATCCGTCCGGTCGGGTGACGCTCGCGAACCCGCGGGCCGAGGCGCTCCTGGGCGGCCGCGTGGTCGTGGGCAGCGAGCTTCCCCGCGAAGGCGGCCTCGCAGAAGCGCTCGCCCCGTGGCTGGCCGAGTTCCTCGAGGCGGAGGACGAGGAGGCGGACTCCGAGTTCCAGGCCGGGGATCGACGGGTGAGGATTCGCGTTCGTCGGTTGGGCAGCAGCGGCACTGAGCGCGGGGTCGTCCTCGCGATGGACGACGTGACGGACGAGTTGCGCGCAGAGCGCGTGATCGCCTGGGGCGAGATGGCCCGACAGGTGGCCCACGAGGTCAAGAACCCGCTCACGCCGATCAAGCTCAGCATCCAGCACGTGCGCAGGGCGTGGCAGGACCAGCACCCCCAATTCGAGGAGATCCTCCTGAGGAATGCGGACGCGATGCTCCTCGAGATCGAGCGGCTCGCGGCCATCGCGCAGAGCTTCTCACGCTTCGGCGCGCCGGGCGACAACGCCGCCCCGCTGGCTCCCGTCTCGATCTCGGAGGTCGTCGGCGAGGTGATGGCGCTCTACGGAGGGACGTCGGGCGGCGTCCGATTCGAGGATGACGTCCAGGAAGGCCTTCCTTTCGTCGTGGCCCGTAGCTCCGAGCTCAAGGAGGTGCTCGTGAACCTCCTCGAGAACTCACGGCTGGCTGGAGACGCGGGGACGGTGGTCTCGGTCCGTGGACGGCGGGGTGAGGGCGACACGGTCCTGCTCACGGTCGTCGACAACGGCTCGGGCATTTCGGACGACGCGCTCCCCCGCGTATTCGAGCCCCAGTTCAGCACGAGGTCCACCGGAACCGGGCTCGGCCTGGCGATCGTGCAACGATTGGTAAAGGCCTGGGGCGGCGACGTCACCGTCACGAGTCGAGTCGGCGAGGGCACCACGGTCGAGGTCGTGCTGAGGGTGTGGTCGGACGCGGCGCTCCGAGAAGCTGGATCCGGCTCTCCCGACCTGGCATCTTGAAGAACCTCACAACAACGAGCGTATGTCGCAGAACCCGTCCGAAGACACGGAGTCCAGCACGGAGGTCGAGGCTCCCCGCAGACGCTTCCTCGGCGGTCGCGCGAAGGTCCGACCGCTCGATCTGGCCAACTACCTGCGTGAGCGCGCCGACGAGTTGGCGGAAGCCTGGTCGGCAGAGATCCGGGGGCGCGAAGTGGGGCAGGGCGACCAGTTCGACAGCATGATCGCCCGGTTCGCCGCGCAGCTCACGGCGCTCCTTCCGTGGCTTCTGGGTCCGCACGGGTCGCATATCCAGCCCCTCTGGGATCGCACCTCGGAGCTCTTCGGCATGATCGGCTCCAAGCGCGGGCTCGCCGCCGGCGAGGTCATCGAGGAGTTCCAGATCCTGCGAGACCTCCTCATCCGGACGCTGTACCGGAGCCCTCCGCCGCAGGGCCCGCTCTCGCTACGCGATATGCTGCGGATCAACCGGATCATCGATCGCGGCGTGACCCACGCGAGCGTCGGACACACGGACGCGCTCTTCTTCCAGTTCTTCGAGGAACAGGAGGCTCCGCTGGAGAACTCGCCCGGCGACATCGTGCGAGAGGCCGAGACCCAGTTGGCGCTCGTCGAAGACGAGCTCTCCCAGATCGTGGAGATCACGCCGGTCGAGGCGAGCTCCGACGCGGTCGACAACTAGGCTTTTCGGGGTGCGGTCCCGGCGTGGCACCGGGCATCGACCGGGGCGCCCGCGGGCTCAGTCCAGCTCGCGGATCTCGCGCACCAGGTCGGACATCGAGGCCTTCGCGTCGCCGAAGAACATGAGCGTCTTGTCCATGTAGAACAGGTCGTTGTCGATCCCGGCGAAGCCCGGAGAAAGGCTCCGCTTCATGACGATGACCCGGCGTGCCTTGTCGACGTCCAGGATCGGCATCCCGGCGATCACGGAGTCGGGGTCGCGCGCCGCCGGATTCACGACGTCGTTGGCGCCGACGACCAGGACGGCGTCGGTGTTCTCGAAGTCGTCGTTGATCTCGTCGAGGTCGTAGAGTCTGTCGTAGCTGACGTCCGCCTCGGCCAGCAGAACGTTCATGTGGCCCGGCATGCGGCCGGCCACCGGATGGATCGCGTACTTCACGTCCACGCCTCGGTCCTCGAGCAGGTCGCCCACCTTGCGGAGCTCGTGCTGCGCCTGGGCGACGGCGAGACCGTACCCGGGTACGATGATGACCGAGTGCACATAGCCCAGCTCGGCCGCCACGGCCTCGGCGTCGGCCTTTCGCACGGGACGCTGGCCGATCTGTGCACGGTCCACTCCCGCGGAGCCGCCGAAGCCACCGAAGACCACGTTGGCGAGCGAGCGGTTCATGCCCTTGCACATGAGCATGGTGAGGATCAGGCCCGCCGCGCCGACCAGGGCGCCCGAGATGATCAGAACCATGTTGCCGACGACGAACCCGGCGGCGCTCGCCGCGAGCCCCGAGTAGGAGTTCAGCAGCGAGATGACCACCGGCATGTCCGCGCCGCCGATGGGGATGACGAGCAGAACCCCCAGCACGAGCGAGACGCCGCAGAAGACGTAGAACGCCGTGAGCGG
Organism: Gemmatimonadota bacterium; assembly: GCA_050050215.1. GTDB lineage: Bacteria > Gemmatimonadota > Gemmatimonadetes > Longimicrobiales > Gaopeijiaceae > UBA2982. The sequence continues at coordinate 6,616 of JASFUR010000090.1, read as the reverse complement.
CTCCATCATGCCGCCGAAGCCGAGTGCGGCCACACCGAGCAGGACCCCGGCGACCAACAGGATCAGGTTGAGGAAGTTCTGACCGGGGAAGGTGATGGGGTTCCCGGTCATGAGCTCCTGGAGCTTCGCGAACGCGATGAAGGAGCCCGAGAACGTGACCCCGCCGATGAGCGTCCCGAGCAGGATCGCTCCGCCCGCGGTGCCCGCTCCGACGGCGGGATTGTTGAGGAACTCGGCGATGGCTACGAGCGCCGAAGCTCCCCCGCCGAAGCCGTTGAAGATACCGACCATCTGCGGCATCGACGTCATCTCGACCATGCGGGCCGCGACGGCGCCGACGAGGCTCCCGATCACCATGCCGATCAGGATGCCCGTCCACGACAGGATCTCGGCGTCGACGAGGGTGGCGACGATGGCCACCAGCATGGCGAGCGCCGCGAGCGCGTTGCCTCCCCGGGCGGTCGCGGGCGACTGGAGGCGCTTGAGTCCGACGACGAAGAGGATCGCCGAGATGAGGTAGGCCAGCTCTACGAGGACCGTAGCGTTCATCGTGGAGCCGTCTCCTAGCGCTTCTTGAACATGCTGAGCATGCGGTCGGTGACCATGAAGCCGCCGACCACGTTGATCATCGCCATCGCGATGGCGGCGATGCCGAGGACGGTCTGCAGCATCCCCTCGGCGTGTCCCGCGACCACGATCGCGCCGACGATCGCGATGCCGGAGATGGCGTTCGCTCCCGACATCAGTGGCGTGTGAAGGGTCGGCGGGACCTTCGTGATGAGCTCGCGGCCCGCCATGGTGGCGAGCACGAACACGTACAGGCCGATCATCAACTCACCCATCTCAGCCATGGGCTCTCCCTTGGATTGCGGCCGTCGGCATCAGGCCGAGGGCTGCATGGCTTGTCGGACTCGATCGTTCTTGACCTCGCCCTCGTGCGTGACCGTGGCGGGCCCGATCACGTCGTTCTCGAAATCGAGGGTCACCGCGCCCTCCTCGCCGACGAACTCGCCGAGGAGCGTCGTGATGTTCTTCGAGTACATCTGGCTGGCGTGGACCGGAACGGTAGCCGGCAGGTTCGTGGGCCCGATGATCTGGACCCCGTGCGCGACGACCGTCTCCTCGGCTTTGGTCAGGGCGCAGTTCCCCCCCGTCTCCGCGGCGAGGTCCACGATGACCGAGCCGGGACGCATCGACCGAACCATCTCCTCGGTGATGAGGAGGGGCGCCTGACGACCAGGTATCTGGGCGGTGGTCACGACCAGATCGGCTCCCTCGATGGCTTCGGCGATGAGCTCCAGCTCTCGCTGGTGCTGCTCCTCGGAGAGCTCCTTGGCGTAGCCACCTTCGCCCTCGGCCGCGACCTCGTGCTCGGTCTCGAGGAAGGTGGCACCGAGGCTCTCGACCTGCTCCTTCACGGCCGGTCGGACGTCGAACGCCTCCACCACCGCGCCGAGCCGACGGGCCGTGGCGATCGCCTGCAAGCCCGCGACGCCTGCGCCGAGCACCAAAGCCTTGCCCGGACGGATCGTCCCGGCCGCAGTGGTGAACATCGGCAGGAATTTGGGCAGATGGTCGGCCGCCATGAGGACGGCCTTATAGCCCGCCACCGTCGCCTGAGACGACAACGCATCCATCGACTGTGCCCGGGTGATCCGGGGCACGAGCTCCATGGAGATCGAGGTCACCTTCGCGTCGGCCAGCCGCCGGACCAGATCGAAGTTCGTCAGCGGGCTCAGAAACGAGACGAGGATGGTACCCTCACCGAGACCCGATACCTCGTCGGGCTCCGAGAGCGTCGGCGGGTTGACCCTGAGCACGATGCCTGCGCCCTGGAGGGCCTCGCTCGCGCTGGACGCGATGGTCGCTCCGGCGTCGGTATACGCCTGGTCCGAGATGCCCGCGGCCTCGCCGGCGCCGGATTCCACCGTCACGGACAGACCTGCTTTCAGAAGGGCTTGGACACCTTGTGGGACCAGGGCGACGCGTCGTTCGCCGGAGCGTGTCTCCTTGGGGACGGCGACCTTCATCCGGGTGCTCTTGCGGCTGGCGGTGTGAGTGGCGCCATAGGGTACCGGAGCGCCCGAATGGGCACAAGCCGTAGGGCGGGGGATTGGGGGTGCACCACGCGCGCACGGGAGCGGGACGGCCGATTCCAGCATTCCGGCGGCTCGGTCCCGTCGGAAACGTTGTTCATGCTCGCCAACGTTCTCACTGCGGCCGTGGACGGCTTGGACCCCATCGTCGTTCGGGTGGAAGTCCACCTCGCTTCCGGTCTCCCGTCCTTCACCGTGGTCGGGCTGGCCCAGAGCGCCGTGCGGGAGGGACGGGAGAGGGTGACGGCCGCGTTGCGGAATGCAGACTTCGGCCTTCCGCACCGCCGCATCACCGTCAACCTCGCCCCGGCCGACGTGCGCAAAGAGGGCGCGGCCTTCGATCTGCCTATCGCCGTGGGGCTCCTGGCTGCCGCCGGCGTGTTCGATCCCCCGGACCCCGAGCGGCACGCCTTTCTGGGCGAGCTGGGCCTGGATGGTGGTCTGCGCCCTGTCTCAGGGGTGCTTCCGATGGCCGCCCGGTGCGCCGAGGAGGGCGTGGAGACCCTGGTCGTTCCGCGTCCGAACGCCCGCGAGGCTGCGCTCGTCTCGGGGCTGCGGGTGCTCGGGGCGTCGACGCTCACCGAGGTCGTGTCCCACCTGACCGGCCTGGACCCGCTCGGCCGGACCATGGTGGACATCGACGCCCTCATCGGTCAGGTCGACCCGCGTGGCCTCGACCTGGCCGACGTACGTGGCCAGTTGGCCGCCAAGCGTGCCTTGGAGATCGCGGCCGCCGGTGCCCACAATGTCCTGCTGGTCGGACCTCCCGGAGCGGGGAAGACAATGCTCGCTCGTCGCCTTCCGGGCATCATGCCTCCCCTGACCCCCGACGAGGCTCTCGAAGCCACACGGGTCCACTCCGTGGCCGGATACCTGCGCTCCGGTGTTTCGCTCGTCACCCGACGACCGTTCCGGGCGCCCCACCACACGGTCTCCGAAGCGGGGCTCGCCGGGGGCGGTACTCCCTTGAGGCCCGGCGAGATGAGCCTCGCGCACCACGGCGTCCTCTTCCTGGACGAGCTGGCGGAGTATCGACGGAACGCCCTGGAGGTGCTTCGTCAGCCACTCGAGGAGGGAGCGATCCGGCTCTCGCGGGCGCGGGGCTCCTTCACGCTGCCCGCGAGGTTCGTCCTCGTCGCAGCGATGAACCCGTGCCCGTGCGGGTACTTCGGGGACGGCTCGGATCGCTGCGTGTGCGACCTCGGCCTCGTGCGCCGCTACCGCGGCCGGGTGTCGGGTCCGTTGATGGACCGCATCGACATGCACCTGCACGTTCCGCCCGTACCCTTCGAGCGGCTGGGCAGCCCGGACTCGGGCGAGTCGAGCCTCGGGGTTCGCGAGCGCGTGGTACGTGCGCGTGCGGTGCAGGCCCGGCGCTTCCACAACGTCCCGGGGGTGCACGCCAACGCCCACATGCGGCCGGCCGAGCTGAGGCGATGGTGTCGCCCCTCCGGGCAGGTGGCCCGCTTGCTCCAGCACGCCGTGGATCGTGCCGGGCTCTCCGCCCGCGCCTATCACAGGGTGCTGAAGGTGGCCCGCACGGTCGCCGATCTGGCAGGCTCGGAGTGTATCGGGGCCGAGCACGCTGCGGAGGCGGTCCAGTACAGGAGCCTGGACCGGGGTGTGGCGTGATCCGGGCGGCCGTCGACGCCCGGCCCGGCCTCACCAGAGGTCGGGCAGGAGCCTCTCCCGCCCGGGGGCGAGCTGCACGTCGAAGGCCTTCAGCGTGATGTTCACGAAGTTGTAGTAGCCGACGAGCCCTGCCAGGTCCATCACCCCTTTCTGGCCGAAGTGCTCCATGGCGTCGGCATACGTGTCCGAGCTGACCTTCTCCTCGCTCACGGCCTCTCTCGCGAAGCGTACGATGGTTCGCTCCACCGCACCGAGGCCTGGTATGCCCTCCGCGCCGTCGAGGTCGCCGCGCCGGCGCAGGAGATCGATGATCTCCTGCTCGAGGCCGGCCCGTCGAGCCAGGGGCTCGTGCGCCGTCCACTCGTACTGGCTTCGCACCTCCCGGGCCGTCGTCAGGATCGTGAGTTCGGTCAGCCTCTGATCCTTCTCGGTGCCGAACCGGAGGTACGTGCTGGCCGGGAAGACATGCTCTGCCATGAGGGGGCTGTAGAGCCACGCGGTGATGGGCCCGCGCGGGCCGGAGGCGTAGCGGCTGTCCGGATTCACGATCACGTCGTAGGCGCGGCGTCCGTCCGCATCGAGCGTGTCCGGGTCGGGGATCGCGACGCGCGCCCAGGACTCCCGGTCGATGTCGGAGGGGATATCGGATTCGGCGACGACGCTCTGCCGGGGCTCGCGAGTCGTGGACATCTCGGTCTCATCTCCCATGGAGCAGGCCACGAGGCCCGCGAGGAGATATACGCTCTTGGTGCGCACGGACACGGACCCTCCTTGGCTCGGGTGGTTCGCGATGGTGGAGGGGAACCCGTCGGGTGTCAACGCGGGGTCCGCATTGAAAGGGAGGGCGTGTGGGGTGAGCTTTGGCGCCATGTCGGGCACCCGGCCTTCTTCCGCGAGCGACGCGTTGGACCCCCGTGTCGGCCTCGTCGTGGCCGCCTTCGCGGCGGTCTACGTGGTGTGGGGCTCGACGTACCTCGCGATCCGCTTCGCGATCGAGTCGATCCCGCCTCTGTTCCTGGGCTCGGTCCGCTTCCTCATCGCCGGATCGCTTCTATACGGTTGGGCGCTTGTGCGGGGGGTCTCGCGACCGACACGTCTCCACTGGCGGAACGCCGCGATCGCCGGTGGGCTGATGCTCGGAGGCGGCAACGGCGCTGTCGTGGTGGCAGAGCAGTGGGTGCCGTCCGGCCTCACCGCCGTCCTGATCGCGTGCGTGCCCCTCTGGATGGTCGTCTTCGACGCCGCCTTCGGCTCCAAAATCCGGCCCAGCGGTCGTGCCCAGCTGGGGCTGTTGGTGGGCTTCCTCGGCATCATCCTCCTGACCGGCGCCCCGGGCATCGGCGACGGAGGGCTGATGCAGGCAGTCGGAGTCGTCCTGCTCATAGGCGCCTCCGCGTCCTGGGCGGCCGGCTCGCTGTACCAGCGGCACGTCCCCGTCCATCCGGATCCGATGCTCTGGGTCTCCCTTCAGATGATCGGTGGAGGCGCCCTGCTCGCCGTGGCCTCGGCTCTTGCCGGCGAGGTCCCGGACATCCACGTCGGTCAGATGACGGGGCGGTCGCTCGCGGCCCTGGGCTACCTCATCGTCTTCGGCTCGCTCATCGCCTACTCGGCGTACGTGTGGCTCCTGAGGGTCTCGACTCCCGCGCGGGTCGGTACCTACGCCTATGTGAACCCGGTAATCGCCCTGGTTCTGGGTTGGGCCTTGGCGGGCGAGCCGATAAGCTTACGCTCGATCGTGGCCGCGGCGGTCGTCCTGGCCTCGGTCATCGTCATCATGTCGGAGAACAGGGCGGCCCAGATCCGCGGCGTGCGCTTGAGACAGGTGGGCAGATGACGTCAGCGAGCGCAGGTGCAGCCCCGCCACCCATTGCGAGCACGTCCCCGGATTCGGTATTCAGGGGAGCTTCCCCCTCAGCGACCACAGGTCCTCGATGCGCCTCTTCATCGCTCTGAACCTCCCCAAGAAGGAACGCGAGCGGATCCACCGCGCTTCGCGTCCTCTCCGAGAGAGCGAGATGCCGGTCCGGTGGCTCGATCCGGGCCACTATCACGTGACTCTCAAGTTCCTGGGGGACGTCCGGCGCGAGAGTCTCCCCAAGGTCGAGGAGGCGGTGGGCAGGGTGGCCTCGTCCACCAAGGCGTTCTCCACGGGCTTCGGAGGCTTCGGGGCGTTTCCGACGATCCGGAGGCCACGGGTGATATGGCTGGGCCTCGACGCCAATCCCGAGCTGCGCTGCCTGAAGCAGGACCTGGAGTGGGCCCTCGGCGACGCCGGCTTCGATGCCGAGACGCGGGCGTTCCACCCGCACGTGACGCTCGGACGCGCCGACGACCGGGGAGGGGCGGGCGCGTTCCGGGGGCTCGACGATCTGGTGGCCGACATGGAATTCAGCGGCGAGGTGAAAGTGCATACCGTGGATCTGATGCGCAGCCAACTCTCCAAGACCGGGGCCACCTACTCGGTCGTCTCGGGCGCCAAGCTCACCGCCTGATGGCGCGCTTGCTCGTAGTAGACGACGAGAAGGGGATCCGCGACGCTCTCGTGCAGCTCTTCGAGTACGAGGGTCACGAGGTGGCCTCCGCGGAGGACGGGCACGAAGGCATCGAGAAAGCGTCCGAGCTGCATCCGGACGTGATCTTCCTGGACGTGAAGATGCCCGGGCTCGACGGCCTCGACGTGCTCGCGAAGATCCGGGAGGACGATCCGAGCGCACTGATCGTGATGATCTCGGGCCACGGCACGATCGACACGGCCGTAGAGGCCACCCGGAAGGGCGCGTACGACTTCCTCGAGAAGCCGCTCGACTCGGACAGGCTCCTGGTCACGCTCACGAGGGCGCTCGAGCTCAAGGGCCTGACGGAGAGCATGGCCGATCTCAAGAGCC
>JASFUR010000089.1:0-9833 GCA_050050215.1 Gemmatimonadota bacterium | reverse complement strand
GCGGCGGCGCGGGGCCCCAGTTCGTGAACCTCGAGACGTACCGCTTTCGCGGGCACTCGATGTCCGACCCGGTGTCCGGCACCTACCGGTCGAAGGAAGAGGTCGACCAGCATACGCAGGAAGAGGACCCGATCCGCGTCCTCAAGGACAAGCTCTTCGCCGGTGACCATCTCGATCAGGACGGCCTCGAGGAGATGGACGCCGACGCGCGCAAGATCGCGGACGAGGCCGCCGACTTCGCCGACGCGTCGCCCGCACCGGGCCCGGAGGCGCTCTACCAGAACGTGTGGGCCGACGTGAACGAGCACGGACGGCTCTTCTTCGATGGCAGGAGCCGCGACTGATGGCGGTCATGACATACCGCGAGGCGCTGAACTCGGCGCTTCGCGAGGAGATGGAGCGCGACCCCGACATCTTCCTCATGGGGGAGGAGGTCGCCGAGTACGACGGGGCCTACAAGGTCTCCAAGGGCTTGCTCGACGAGTTCGGCGAGCAACGGATCGTCGACTCGCCGATCAGCGAGCTCGGGTTCACCGGCCTGGGTGTGGGCGCGGCGATGGCCGGCCTCAGGCCCGTCATCGAGTTCATGACGTTCAACTTCGCCTTCCTGGCGCTCGACCAGGTCATCAACAACGCGGCGAAGCTGCACTACATGTCGGACGGCCAGTTCGACTGCCCGATCGTCTTCCGCGGGCCGACGGGGGCCGCGCTGCAGCTCTCGGCCCAGCACTCGCAGGCGTGCGAGACCTACTACTCGCACGCACCGGGCTGCAAGGTGGTCACGCCGGGTACGCCCGCGGACGCCAAGGGGCTGCTCAAGGCCGCGATCCGCGACAACGATCCGGTCGCGTTCATGGAAGGTGAGCTCCTCTACAACTTCAAGGGCGAGGTCCCCGACGACGACGACTTCGTCATCCCGCTCGGCGTCGCCGACCTGAAGCGTGAGGGGTCGGACGTGTCGATCGTCACGCACGGGAAGATGATCCACGTCGCCCTGCAGGCGGCCGGCAAGCTCGAGAAGGACGGCATCCAGGCCGACGTGCTCGACCTGCGCACCATCCGTCCGCTCGACATGGACGCGATCCTGGAGACGGTCCGGAAGACGAACCGGGTCGTCTACGTCGAGGAGGGATGGCCGTACGCCGGCACCGGTGCCCAGATCGCCTCGATGATCCAGGACGAGGGCTTCGACTACCTCGACGCCCCGGTCAAGCGTGTCACGCAGGCCGACATCCCGATGCCGTACGCGAAGAACCTGGAAGCGCTCGCCAAGCCGAACGCCGACCGCGTGGTCGAGGCCTGCAACCAGGTGCTGTATCGATGAAGGTCGCTGGAATGGTGATCAATCCCACGTCTACACAATCCGGACGTGCCGAGATCGGATGCAGGGGTAGGAGGGCAAGGAGCGCTTCCGAGGAGTACTGGAACGTACTTCGCAGGAAGCGCGACGCTGTCCCGACGCCGCCCTGCGCCGATGTCGGCGCGCGGTAGTCATGGCCACAAAAGTACATATGGAGGCGCTGTCTCCCACGATGGAAGAAGGCCAGCTGGTCCAGTGGCTGAAGTCCGAGGGGGACGACGTGTCGAACGGCGACGTGCTCGCCGAGATCGAGACGGACAAGGCGACGATGGAGCTCGTGGCGCGGGGTGAGGGTGTCCTGCGCAAGATCTTCCTGGATGCGGGCGGGACCGCGGAGGTCGGAGCGGTCATCGCCGTGATCGCGGCGGGCGACGAGGACATCTCCGGCATCGAGGGTGCGTCCGGTGGAGCGAATGGTGCCGCCGCCCCGGCGGAGGCACCGACCGAGGCACCGGCCGAGACGAAGACACCGGAGGCGCCCGCCGAAAAGCCGGCGGCGCAGAGTGCGCCGGCCGCGGCGGCGGCCGCCCCCAGCGCCCCCGCATCGACCGACGGCGGTCGGGTGAAGGCCTCGCCCCTCGCTCGCCGACTGGCCGAGGAGATGGGCGTGGACATCAAGCAGGTCCAGGGCTCGGGGCCCGGAGGCCGAGTGGTGAAGCGTGACGTCGAGGCCGCGAAGGAAGCGGGCGTGACGGCCGCGCCTGCCGCGCCGAGCTGGACGCCGGACGAGGCCGAGTACGAGGACGTGCCGGTCTCGCAGATGCGGAAGACCATCGCCAAGCGCCTCGTCACCTCGATCGGGCCGGTACCGACGTTCTATCTGACCGTCGACGTCGACATGGGTCGGGTCATGGAGGCCAGGAAGAGCCTCAACGCGATCCTCGAGAAGGACGGGCTCAAGGTCTCCTTCAACGACATCGTCCTGAAGGCGGTCGCCGGCGCGCTCAAGCGGCATCCCGAGTGCAACGCGCAGTGGCAGGACTCCTACATCCGGCGCTTCAACGCCGTGCACCTCGGGGTCGCGGTCGCCGTCGAGGACGGGCTCATCACCCCGGTCATCAAGCACGCGCACGCCAAGGGCATCGTGCAGATCGCCACGGAGGTGCGCGAGTTGGCCGGGCGCGCCCGCGAGAAGAAGCTGACGCCCGACGAGTACACGGGCGCGACGTTCTCCGTGTCGAACCTGGGCATGTTCGGCATCCACGAGTTCACGGCGATCATCAATCCACCCGAGGCCGGCATCTTGGCTGTCGGCGGCATCGAGGAGATGCCGGTGGTGGTCGACGGATCCGTGACGGTGCAGAACCGGATGAAGATCACGATGAGCTGCGACCACCGCGTGATCGACGGGGCCTCCGGTGCTCGCTTCCTGCAGACGCTGAAGTCGATGCTCGAGGAACCGACGGCGATCCTGCTGTAGGACGAAACGGGCACCCCCGGATCGGGAGCGCCCCTTCGAAACGAGTCTCGTCGGCGCCAGCACGAAGCCGGAGCCCGCCTCGTCGGTCCAGGCTCTTCTGATTCGGATGGGGGCCCGCCTCACCGGACTGTCCTTTCTGGGTCATCCGGTTCTCCTCACGGCAGTTTGCGGGCATTCTGGCGAGGCGACGGCATCGCGTGGGCCGAGCGGTGGGCGTGAAAGGTCGACGAGTCGGCGCGATCACCGCGACTGGCTACGCCGGCTGGGCGCCGTCATATTGAGGGTGCTGTCTGCCGGTGGGCCGAAGGTGACCCCGCCGCACCGCTGTACCGTCCGTTGCCGTTGGAGGCACAGATGAAGGTTGGGTCGTTCTATCTCGGAGCCGCGCTGGCGTTCGTTTCGACGGGAGCCCTCGCCCAGGGCGGGGCAGCACAGGCCCACGCCGGGGCCGATTCCGACTACCAGGTGCCCATGACGTCCTTCGGGCAGCCGGATCTCCAGGGCAACTGGACCAACGCCACGCTCACTCCGCTCGTGCGGAGGGCCGGCCAGCCTGCCGTGCTGTCGCAGGCCGAGGTCGAGCGCATCGAGTCCGGAGCCGCCGAGGCGGTCGAGGACGCGATCAACGAGCCGAGCGATCCGGACCGGCCGCTGCCTCCCGGCGGCTCGAACCCCGTGTGCATCGACTCGGGCACCAGCTGCTACAACGAGGTCTACCGCGACCCGGGCGACAGGGTCGCCGTGGTGTGGGGGGAGCCGCGCAGCTCCTTGCTGACCCGACCCGACGGGCGCGTGCCGGCCCTGACTCCGGAGGCGCAGGCGCTGGTCAAGGAGATGCGGGAGTCCACGAGCGAGTTCGGTGAGTACGACCATCCGGAGCTCCGTCCGCTCGGTGAGCGGTGCCTGGTCTCCTTCGGCTCGAATGCCGGGCCGCCCATGCTGCCGAACTACTGGTACAACAACAACTACACGATCGTGCAGAGCCCCGACGCCGTGGCGATCCTGGCCGAGATGGTGCACGACGTGAGGATCATCCATCTGGGCGAACCGCAAGACGTCCCCGAGGAAGTGCACCCGTGGTTCGGTGAGTCGTGGGGCCACTGGGAGGGCAACACGCTCGTCGTCGAGACGACGAACATCAATCCGGAACAACCCTTCCGAGGGGTCCCGTTCTCACCCGAGGGCAAGGTGGTCGAGCGGTTCACGAGGACCGGTCCCGACAAGATCGTCTACGAGTTCACGATCGACGATCCGCTCCGCTACACGGAGCCGTGGGGTGGAGCGGTGCCCTTCCGGCGCTTCGACGACCTCGTCTACGAGTACGCGTGCCACGAGGGCAACTACGCTCTCGAGGGCGTTCTGAGGGGTGCCCGGTACGAGGAGTCCCAGGAGTCCGAAGACGCGGGTCGCTGACTAGGCTTCGATCCCGGTCTCCGCGCAGACCCCGTCGAGCAGACCCCAGTAGGCGTCGAGTGCCGCGCGGGTCGCGTTCTTCAGCACGCTAGCGGGCACACCCGCTTCGAGACAGGCCGCGAGCGCGTCCCGCTCACCCTGCCTGTGTCGAACGTCGGCGGCCTCGTGGACCTCGAAGTACTCGAGCGTCGAGGAGTCGTCGATGCCGTAGTGGCTGCGGAGTCCCGCGATCTTCGTGCAGGAGACCTCGGGCTGCTGGGATTCGTACGCGTAGAGAGCCGCCAGGCCAGCAGCGACGCTCTGGTGCGCCAGCCCGCGGAACGTGTCGACGATGTTCCGGGCCGCGGGGTGCGCCTCCGCCGAAGCGACGTGCTCCGTATCGGCGCCCATGCCGCGGGCGAACGCGAGCCAGAGCTCGTCGTGGGGAGCGGGGTTGCCGAGCTCGTCGTCCAGGTTGTCCTGGAGCTCGTCGCGGATCGCCGGGTCGTCGGTTCGCGCCATGGCCGCCTCGATGTACTCGGGGAAGGCCCGCACGTGCGGATAGTAGACGCGGGCGTACGCCGCCAGCTGCGCCTTGGTCAGCTCGCCCTTCTCCCACGCCCGGTAGAACGGGTGCTGCAGGATCGAACGTTCGCGGATCAGCTCGTCCAGCTCGCGCAACACGTCGGGGGATGCCATGTGGGTGCTTCCTTTCTCGGTGGGTCCTGGCGGTTCGTAGGGTCGGCGCTCCAGCTCGGACGCGTGCGCTCGGAAGGGGCGGATAACACCCCGCGCGACGGCGCGAGCCGCCTAAGGTAACAGGGCTCGCAACGGCGGTGTCTCAGGCTTCGGCGTCGGTCGAACCCGCTTCGTCCGCGATCACCTTTTCGTAGATCCGCCACCGCTTGTAGGCCTCGGCCCCCATCGCCTCCAGGGGCGCGACGATGCTGGCGTTGTCCTCCAGTAGCCACGACGCCTCGCCACCCTCGGTGCCGATCTCGAGCCCCCGTCGCGACGCCTCGTATACGAAGAGGGGAAAGAGACCGCGATTCCGGTACTCGGTCGTCAAACCGAGCAGCATGATGCGGCCGAAGACGAGCTTCCGTGTGCCGAGGAGCAGGCGCGCGATGGTCCACGGCCACAGCCGTCCGGAAGGCGCGTGCTGCAGGATTCGGTTCACGTCGTGCGCGATGAGCATGAACCCCACCACGCCCTCTTCGGTCTCGGCGACGAACGAGACGTCCGACGCGAGCACCATCTTGAGGTCCTTGGCGGTGTGCCAGAACTCCTCCCAGGACGGTGGCACGAAGCCCCAGTTGCCCGCCCAAGCCTGGTTGTAGAGCTCGAGGACCCTCCGCGCTTCCTGCTCCAGCGTGCTCACGTCCAGCGGCCGGAACGTCACCCCGGTCGTCCGACGCGTACGCTCGGCCAGACGTCTGACGCGGTCCGGCACCGCGAGCTCGTCGCCCGCCTGCAGGTAGTAGCCCAGGAGGTCCTTCACCTTCGCGTAACCGGCGCTCTCGACGAGCTCTGCGAAGTAGGGAGGATTCCAGGGGGTCATGATCGTCGGGCGCGTCTCGAACCCGTCCACCAGCAGCCCGCACTCGTGGTTCATCGAAGGATTCATCGGTCCACGCGAGCGCTCGAGGCCACGGTCCCGGAGCCACCCCTCGGCAGCCTCAAAGAGGGCCGCAGCAGCCTCCGTGTCGTCGAGGCACTCGAAGAAGCCCCAGAAGCCGACCCGGTCCTGGTGGTGCCGGTTGTGCCAGCGGTTCTCGATGGCGGCGATCCGGCCGACCGTCTCGCCGTCGCGCGAGGCGATGAAGAGCGCCCGATCCGCGTCCGCATAGAAGGGGTTGCCCTTCGTGTCCAACATGTCGCGCACGGCGATCCGGAGTGGCGCGACCCAGGGTGTTCCTTTGCCCGCCTGGACCTTCCGGGCCACGTCGATGAAGCGCGACACCCCCCGACGGCCCTCCACCTGCTCCACCTCTACTGCCATGGATGATCCCGTGCGAGAGTTGCGCGTCACCAGCGCCAAGCCGTCAGGCCCGACGGGCCGCGGCGCGCTCGATCGAGTCGACGATCATGTCCGGCGCGCGCGCAACCCAGCTTCGAAAGTCGCGGACGGCCGCCTGCGACGGAACCGGTGGGTCTTCCCAGAAGACGTCGAGGTCGTCGTACGATCCCATGCGGGCCGCCCCGACCCGCTCGGCGTCCCATCCGTTGAGGGTCTGCTCGTAGTGCCCGACGGTGGGCACCGCCAGAACCGGCTTGCCCAGGTGGAACGCTTCGCAGATCGACTCGAAGCCGGCCGAGCCGACGTAGGCCCGACACCCGGCGAGATGCTCCAGAAAGGCTCCGTCGTCGAGAGCGTGGGCCGTGAATCCTTCGGCGGGTGGCTCTGCGAGCGCCGCGCGCCCGCCGTCCACGTAGCAATGGACTTCCATGCCGGGATGGCGACGGTGCCAGCGGGCGAGCAGCGACCCGTAGCCGGGATTGAGCGCGTAGGCCAGCAGGTAGCCCCCGTCGGTCACGGCCAGATCGTCGAGACCTGGACGCAGCAGGGGCGGGGCCACCTCGAGGCCCGCCGGATCGGGCTCGGCCAGCGGTCCGAACGAGAGCGCGATGCGCGTCGACGATCCGACGGCCGTGGCGCGCACGTACGTCATGACCGCGCTGCGCGTGAGTGCCGGGCCGGGCAGGGTCGCCATCGCCGGGTGCAGGAAGACGTAGTTGTGCGCCACCGAGATCCGGGGTGCCGCGACACCGGGGAGCGCGCGGGACAGGCCACCCATGAGGTCGAGGAAGTTCACCACGACGTCCGCGTCCGCGGTGGCCTCGCGAATCCGTCGGATCGAGCGGAGGAAGCGGGGCGTGCGCCTTAGGACGTCGGCCACCGTCCCGACGGCGGACGCGCCGCGTCCCCGGCGATCGGGGACCTGGGTCGGCGCGTCGAACGTCTCCAGCGGCGCCCCCACCTGGTCGGCGAAGTATTCCGGCACCGAACGGTAGGGGTTGGTGCCGAGGAGCACGCGCGTCACCTCGTGTCCGGCGGAGCGCAGAAAGGGCGCGAGCGCGAGTGCCTGCGTCATGTGCCCGCGACCCTCGCCCTGAACGATGAAGACCGCGTTCAGAGCATCCTCCGGGGCAGCGGCGCCGGGGACATCGGTGAGCGACCCGATGGCGACGCGACGGACGACGGGTCAACCTTTACCCCCCCTTCGGCCCCGTCTACCTTCGAGGACTGCGACGGAAGTGGAAACCGGAGGGGCCGCGGCCCCATCGTCATACAGAGAGGTAGCGAGTGGCAGGCAAGACCGAGTCGGGCTTCGATCTCGTCATCGTAGGAAGCGGACCGGGTGGGTACGTGGCCGCGATTCGGGCATCCCAGCTGGGCATGAAGGTCGCCTGCGTGGAGACCGAGGCGCTCGGCGGCGTGTGCCTCAACATCGGCTGCATCCCGACCAAGGCTCTCCTGACGAGCGCGCTGCTCGTCAACGAGATCCAGGGGGGCGAGAAGCACGGCATCGTCGCGAAGGACGTGACCTTCGATCTGGGTCCGGCCCAGGAGCGGAGCCGGCGCGTCGCGGACCAGATGCGCAACGGTGTGGGGCACCTCTTCAAGAAGAACAAGATCACCCATGTCGAAGGCTTCGGTCGGCTGAAGGGACCCGGCAAGGTCGAGGTCGAGGGCAAGGACGGTAACAAGACCGTCTACGAGGCCGCCAACATCATCATCGCCACGGGATCGCGGCCGCGCGACCTTCCCACGCTCAAGATCGACGAGGATCGGATCTGGTCCTCGACCGGCGCCCTCATGCAGGAGAAGGCGCCGGAGTCGCTCTTCATCGTCGGGGCCGGCGCGATCGGGATGGAGTTCGCCGACGTCTACGCCTCGTACGGCTCCAAGGTCACGCTGGTGGAGGCGCTCGACCGCATCCTCCCGCTCGAGGACGCCGAGATCTCCAAGTTCATGGAGCGTATCTACAAGAAGCGCGGCATCGACATTCATACGAGCGCCCGCTTCGAGAAGGCCGAGATCTCAAAGGACGGCGTCGAGGTCACGTTCAAGGATGCCGACGGCGAGTCGCACACGCAGGACGTCGACTACGTGCTGTCCGCCGTCGGCCGGGTGCCGAACTCGGCGGACATCGGGCTCGACTCGGCCGGCGTGAAGGTGGACGAGCGTGGCTTCGTGGTCGTCGACGAGCAGCTGCGCACGAACGTCGAGGGCATCTACGCGATCGGCGACGTGGCCGGCCATCAGCTGTTGGCACACAAGGCCAGCCACGAAGGCATCGTGTGCGTGGAGCACATCGCCGGTCAGGGCCACCACACGGTCGACTACGGCAACGTTCCGAACTGCACCTACTGCCATCCCGAGGTCGCGTCGGTGGGCCTCACCGAGGATCAGGCCAAGGAGCAGGGCTACGACATCCAGGTTGCCAAATTCCCGTGGATCGGCGTAGGCCGGGCCGTCGCAGCCGGACATACGGACGGCTTCGTGAAGATCGTCCGCGACAAGAAGTACTCCGAGATTCTCGGGGCCCACATCGTGGGACCGAGCGCCACGGAGCTGATCGCCGAGTTCGTCCTCGGTCGGCATCTCGAGTCGACCGTCGAGGAGCTCGAGAAGGCCATCCACCCCCACCCGACCCTTTCCGAAGGGGTGGCGGAAGCGGCTCTGGCCGCGCTCGGACGCCCGATCCACATCTAGGGAAAAAGACGGGAGTCCGATGAGCGAGCTCCAGCCTACCGGGCGGGAAGGGGAGAATGCATCCCGCGACTGGCCCGACGAGCAGCGTGTCGCGCTCGGGCTGTGGGTGGCCCTGGCGAGGTGCTACTCGACGTTCGGCAAGGCGATCGTCACGAAGATCACCGAGCACGATCTGACCGTGCCCCAGTTCGGGACGCTCGAGGCGCTGTACCACCTCGGCCCGCTCACCCTGGGGGAACTCGCTGATAAGCTGCTTGTTACGGGCGGAAACGTCACGTACGTGATGGATCGGCTCGAGGCCCGGGGGCTCGTGGCCCGCTACAGGTCCGAGGAGGACCGTCGGGTGGTCCACGCGCAGCTCACGGCGGACGGGCGCGAGCTGATCTCGAACGTCTTCCCGATCCACGCGGAGCACGTCCAGCATCTCTGTCGACATCTCGACGGACGGGAGCAGGAGGACCTGCGCCGGTTGCTGAAGACGCTCGGAAGGGGAATCGCCGGCGAGGACCTGCAGACCTGAAGTAGGAGACGACCCGGCGGTCGGCCGAGACGTATTCGTCAGGCCGGCTCGCTTCCGCTGGTCCGCGTCGCCTCGAGATCGGGCTCGATGCCCCGGATGTCCAGGATACGCAGGAGGGCCTCGCCGATCTTGTTGTTCGGCGTGGAAGCGCCGGCGGTGATCCCCAGCTCGAAGGGACCCTCGGGTAGCCAGTCGCTCTCCTGAAGCTCGGGGGTCGTCGGGTCGAGCGCCGGCTTGTGGCGAATCATGCCCGTTTCGACGTCGATGCACTCCGCGTCCTCGACGTGGTACGTCCGCGTGTGCTGGCGGCAGAGGTGCGCCAGATGGTTGGTGTTCGAGGAGTTGTACCCGCCGATGACGAGCATGACGTCGGGCGCGCGCTCCATCATGGCGGCCACCGCGTCCTGACGCTCCTGCGTGG
>JASFUR010000088.1:0-9887 GCA_050050215.1 Gemmatimonadota bacterium | reverse complement strand
GCGCCGAGCCGACGCAGCGCACCGAGGTCTGGATCGGGTTCGACGACGAGAACGTCTACGTCTCCGCGAAGATCTGGGACACCGAGGGGCCGGACGGCTGGATCGCCAACGAGATGCGACGCGACTCGCGGCAGCTTCGCACCAACGACAACTTCGGCGTCTGGCTCGACACGTTCTACGATCGTCGCAACGCGGTCGGGTTCTACGGCAACGCGATCGGCGGAATGTCCGATCTGCAGATCACGAACGAGGGCAACCCCAATTTCGACTGGAATCCCGTTCGGGAGACGCGCACGGCGCTCTTCGACGGGGGGTGGTCGATCGAACTGGCGATCCCGTTCAAGTCCCTGCGCTACCGTCCCGGCCGCGAGCAGGTCTGGGGGATCCAGATGCGGCGCTCCGTGCTACGGCAAAACGAGTGGGAGCACATCACGGCTTTGCCTCTTTCGGTCGCGGGGAACGGCTCGCAGGGGATCTTCCGTGTGTCGATGTACGCCACTCTCGTTGGCATCGAGGCGCCCCCGCCGAGCCGCAACTTCGAAGTGAAGCCCTACGCCATCTCAGGATTCCGCACCGACCTGACCGCCACCCCCGAGGTGTCGAACGACGGCTACGCGGACGCCGGGCTCGATCTGAAGTACGGGGTGACCGAGAACCTGACGGTCGACCTCACCTACAACACCGACTTTGCGCAGGTCGAGGTCGACGAGCAGCAGGTGAACCTCACGCGCTTCTCGCTCTCCTTCCCCGAGAAGCGGGAGTTCTTCCTGGAGAGCAGGGGGATCTTCAACTTCGGCTCGGGGGGGATCGGCGGCGGAGGTCGAGGCTTCGGGGGAGGGGGAAGCACGCCCACGCTCTTCTACAGCCGCCGGATAGGGCTGCAGGGGGGCGCGGCGGTCCCGATCCTCGGGGGTGGGCGCGTCACCGGGAAGGTGGGATCGTTCGACGTCGGGCTCGTGAACATCCAGACGGAGAAGGACGCGGACCTCGGGGCACAGAGCACCAACTTCTCGGTGCTCAGGCTTAGGCGTGACCTCTTCCAGCGCAGCAGCATCGGGGTCCTCTTCGAGAACCGATCCAAGTCGGTCACCGGAACCGGGTCCAACCAGGCGTGGGGCGTCGACGGATCCTTCCCCATCAACAACGAGCTGAGCCTGCTCGGCTACTACGCGCAGACGCAGACCGACGGCCTCGACGGGATGGACCTGAGCTACCGCGGCCAGATCAGCTACGACGCCGACGAGTACGGTGCCAGCGTGAACCACGTCGTCGTGGGCGCGGACTTCAATCCGGAGATCGGCTTCGCGAGAAGGAAGGACTTCAGGCAAACCTCCGGCTCCGCCAGGTACAGCCCCCGCACCCGCTCCATCGCTTGGATCAGGCAGCTGACCTTCGGAGCCAACGGCGAGTACATCACGAACGAGCAGACCGGCGACAAGGAGAGCACGAGCTGGGGGGGAGAGTTCGGCGTCGAGCTCGAGAACAGCGACAACTTCAGCGTGCGGTTCTCCAACGACTTCGAGCGCTTCGTGAACGACGAGACGATCTCCGGTGCGACGATCGCGGCGGGCGACTACGACAACCCGCAGCTCCGGGTCAGCTACGGCATGGGGCCGCAGCGACCCTACCAGGCCAACCTGTCGTTCACGTACGGCGACTACTTCGGCGGAACGCTGACTTCGGCCGAGATCGGCCGGGGCCGCCTCGAGGTGACCCCGCAGATCTCGCTCGAGCCGAGCATCTCGTTCAATTGGCTCGATCTACCGCAGGGCCACTTCGATCAGCACGTGGCCGTCACGCGCCTCACCTACACGATGACTCCGCGAGCCTACGTGAGCGCGCTGGTCCAGTACAACTCACGCAGCGAGACCGTGAGCGGCAACTTCCGCTTCCGCTGGGAGTGGGCGCCGGGGAGCGAGCTCTTCATCGTCTACACCGAGGATCGGAACACCGACGTGCTCGACCGCTGGTCTGCGCTGCAAAACCGCGGCCTCGTCGTGAAGATCAACAAGCTCTTCAGGATCTGAGGTGGCCCGGCTCGATCTGCCACACCTTCCATCTCACGAAGACGATGGCGTAGTCGGCTGCGGCGAGTAGTGAGGAGGCGACGGCAATCCATACCAGCGGCCGCCCGACTGAAGGACGCCACAGGATCACTACGAACATGGCGAACAGCGCGGCCGTCGTGACCTTGCCGCTCGGCCGCGCCGCCACGCGCTTGAACATCTCCCACTGTCCGGCCACCCCGACGTAGGCGGCGATCAACGCGACGACTGCGTCGCGCGTGAGCAGCAGGCCGAGCTGGAGCCAGCTCAGCGGACCCGCCGCGGTGAGCGTCAGCAGCACGGAGAGAGTGAACAACTTGTCCGCAATGCCGTCCAGAAGCGCACCGACCCATGTGGTCGCGTGCAGCCTTCGCGCAGCAAGTCCGTCCAGCGCGTCGCTCACCCCACCGACCAGGACCATCGTCAGGCGCCAGGCCACCGGCGCGAACGGAAATGTCACCGCCACCCCGAGTCGCAGCACGGTCAACGTGTTAGGAACCAGCGGCCCGTATCGGGCGAGTCGGTCGCGCACCATGGCTGGAGTATAGATACACCTGCCTGAAACCGCGGCACTCGGGGCACCGTAGTGTAGGCCTACCTAGCAGGGGGGCTGCATGGGCACGCTGTTTCAGGACGTGAAGTTCGGACTCCGGGTGATGGGACGCACCCCGGTCGTGACCCTCGTGGCCGTGGTGTCCCTCGCGCTCGGGATCGCGGCCAACGCGTCCATGTTCTCCCTGTTGAGCTCGTTCATCCTGGAGCCCTTCCCCTACCGGGACCAGGACCATCTGGCGATGCTCCGAACGAAGCCGATCGGGGAGGGGATCGACATGGCGGGCATGGTGTCGGTGCCCAACTTCCGCGACTTCGTGGCGGCCGGGGACGGGATCGAGGAAGCGGCGCTCTACACGGTCCGGCCGGCCAATCTGACGGGCCTCGACACCCCGGAGCAGCTCGGCCTTGTCGTCGCCACGCCCTCGCTCTTTGACGTGCTCGGTGTCCAGCCCGAGCTCGGTCGCGGCTTCCGCGGGGAGGAAGGCGTGGAGGGCGCCGGAAACGTGCTGGTGCTCGGGCACGACTACTGGCAGCGACGCTTCCTGGGCGACCCGGACGTGCTCGGCCGTGTGGTCACCCTGGACGGCACCCCGCACACGATCGTCGGCGTCATGCCCGAAGACTTCGAGCTGATCCCGGCCAACGTGCAGGCGTATCGACCTTCCGACTTCGCCGACCAGATGGAGGACCGGGCGAGCCAGGCGTACTTCCCGTTCCTCCGCCTCACCGACGGTGCCACGGTCGACCGCCTCCAGCTCCAGCTCGACGGTCTGTACGAACGTCTGGTCGCGGAGTATCCCGACGCGCTGACGGGAACCGAGATCGTGGTGCAACCGGCCCGTGAGTTCTTTCCCGGACCCACGGATCGAAGCCTTTACGCGATCCTCACCGTGGTGACGATCTTCGGCCTGCTGATCGCGTGCGCGAACATCGCCAACCTGCTCCTCAGCCGAGCGGACGAGAGGCAGCAGGAGGTCGCGGTCCGCACGGCCATGGGCGCCGGCCACGGCAGGGTCCTGCGGCAGCTCCTCACGGAGAGCGTGGTCATGGGGGTGATCGGGGGCGTCCTCGGCCTGGTGTTCGCGATTTGGGTGGTACGTTGGATGCGGAGCATCATGCCCCCGGAGATTCCGAGGTTCGCGCTGCCCGAGCTGAACCCGGGCGTCGTCGCGGTGACGATCGCTCTGTCGATGGTGGCCGGGGTGATCTTCGGGATCGCGCCAGCGCTTCAGTCGGTTACGGGAAACCTCCGGGAGTCGCTCGGGGGAGGTGCCCGCGGGGGCACAGCGGGACGTCGGCGGAAGCGGCTCCGCAACGCGTTCGTCGTCGGGGAGGTAGCTGTCGCGCTGGCGCTCCTCTCAGGCGCGGGCTTCCTGATACAGGCATTCGACCAGCTGTCCAACGGCGAGGAGGGCTTCCGCCGAGACGGTCTGCTGACCTTCGACCTCACCGTGCTGGGAGACCGGTATACGGGAGATCCGGAGGTGATCGCCTATGAGCGCGAGCTCGTCCGCGTGCTCGACGAGATGCCTTCCGTGGAAGGGGTCGCGGTGATGTCGAGCCTGCCGCGGGGAACGAGCAGCTCAAGGACGAGCTACACGGTCGCCGGCCGCCCGGAGCCCGAGCCGAGCGAGCGCCCCACGGCCGGTCTCCAGGTCGTGAACCCACGGTACTTCGAGACCATGGAGGTCGAGCTCAGGGAAGGCCGCCTGATCGGGGACGCCGATCGCGGCGACTCGCCCCGGGTGGCGGTGATCAGCGAGGCATTGGCCGCTCGGGAGTTCCCCGACTCGGACCCCATCGGCGAGCACCTGACGGTGGAGAACGCTTCCTGGGAGATCGTCGGCGTAGTGGAGGACATCTACCAAGAGAGGATGCAGCTGGCCGGTGACGCCGGCGAGCTGATCTACGTGCCCATGGAGCAGCGCGTGCTGAGGAGTCCGTCGTTCGCACTCCGGACGAACGGCGATCCGACCGCGCTCGCCGCGGACGTGCGCACGGCGGTGTGGTCGGTGGAAGCGGACCAGCCCATTGCCACGCCCCGCACTCTCGAAGCCTTCATCGCCGAGTCGTTGGCCGGCCCGAGGGCCGTGTCGGCCTTCCTTCTCGTGCTGGGAGCGATCGCGCTCGTGTTGGCCGCCATGGGGATCTACGGTGTCATGGCGCAGTCCGTCGCCCAGCAGCAGCGTGAGATCGGCATCCGCATGGCGCTCGGGGCCGATCCGGGGCGAGTCGTCGGCATGGTCACCCGGTCCGGGCTGTCGCTCGTCGGGATCGGGATCCTGGTGGGACTGCCCATCGCGCTCTTCATGCTGCGGACGACGGTGAGCAGCCTGAACCTCTTCAACGTCGACATCAGGTACGGATATCCGATCCTTTTGTCCGCGGCTCTGGTGATCGTGGCGATCCTGTCCACGATCCTGCCCGCCCAACGGGCGAGCGCGGTGCCGCCGGTCGCGGCGTTGAAGGACTGAAGCGCGGAAAGTCGCGAGCTCCTGCAGGGAGGTCGCGAGGATACCGGCGTGCTCTTCGAGGTTTTCTCGCGTCTACCCGTCGGCGTGCGCCAAGGACTGCCGCCAGGATCGCGTCACGCGCGAAGCCGCTGGCCAAGCTGAACGCACAGAGGCGGTGCAGAAGGTGATCATCTCACGACAGACGTACGGCGCTTTGGCCGGCAGCGGCGCCCCCGACCGCTGTCTGTTCCGAGGAGGACTCCACCGGATCCTCTCCGGCGGTTGCGCGCCGGTAGCCGTCGATCACCCGCTCGGTCACGGGGCCGAGCCCGTCCGGGCCGATGTGCTCGCCGTCGAGCTGCGAGATCCGCACGATACCCGCACCGGTTCCCGTCATGAACGCCTCGTCGGCGCCGAAGAAATCCATCCGTCCGAGCGTGCGCTCCGCGCAGAGGATCCCCATCGCTCGCGCGAGCTCCATCACCGTAACCCGGGTTACACCGTCCAGGCATCCGTCGGTGGTGGGCGGGGTCAGCAGCACCCCGTCCCGAACGACGAACACGTTCGCCACGCTGGCTTCCGCGACGTGTCCCCGATCGTTGAGCATCAGCGCGTCGTCAGCACCCTGGCGGACCGCCTCCTGCTTGGCCAGCACGTTGTTCAGGTAGTTCAGAGTCTTAACCCGGGGATCCAGGACGTCGGGTCCGGGGCGCCGAAAGCTGCTCGTGACGAGCGACAGGCCTTCCCGCCGCTTCTCTTCGGAGAAGAGGGCGATCGTGTCGACGATGCAGAACACGCGTGCCCGCGCACATCGCGTAGGATCCACCCCCAACGGGCCCTCGCCGCGGGTCACGACGAGCCGGATGTAGCGATCGCCTCCGCCGTCGGCGTCGACCGTCTCGCGCACCGCCCCTCGGATGCCCTCGAGGCCTCCCGGCAGCTCCAGATGCAACGCTCGGGCACCGGTGCCGAGCCGCTTCAGATGCCGATCGAAGGCGAACACCCTGCCGCCATGGGCGCGCATCCCCTCGAAGATCCCATCTCCGTACAGAAGGCCGTGATCGAACACGGGCACCGTAGCCCGCGGCCCGTCGACGACCTCACCGTCCATCCAAACCTTCATGCTGGTAACCCTCGCATTCTTGACTCGATGCGTTCTGCGGCGTCCATCGCGCGCCGCGCCACCTCTTCCACCTCGACCGAGCTGAGACGGGCGACGGACATCGCCGTGCACACCGCGGCGACGAGCTCCCCCGATGAGAAGACCGGAGCGGCGACGACCACGAGGCCCTCGATCCACTCCTGGTCGTTCAATGCGAAGCCCAGCCGCCGGGCCGCCTCCACTTCTTCCGTCAGCTCGTGCTCGTCGACGACGGTGCGATCGGTGTAGCGAGTCGGCTCGGAGGGGTTCAGCAGCTCGGGAGCGTGCGCCAGATAGAGCTTGCCCACGGCCGTCGCCCGCGCGGGGACCTCGGACCCGATTTCCGGGGACACCCTCAACACACCCGTGCCCTCCGCTTTCTCGAGCACGACCAGCCGGCCCGCCCGGGCCGCCACCAGGAAGAAGGTCTCACCGAAATCCCTCGCCTCCTCGGCCAGCACCGCGTGCGCCGCCACCACGACGGGCTCGCGCTCGAGCAGGCCGGCCGCGAGCCTCAGCGCCCCCAGACCCGGCTGGTAGCGTCCTACCTCGTCCTGCTCGATCAGCGCCCGCCGACGGAGCGACGTGAGCAGGCGGTGCACGGTGCTCTTCGGCATCTCGAGCGCACGCGCCACGTCGCTCACCGCCTGTGCCTCGGACGCCTCGTGGATGTGAAAGAGCACGTCGAGCGCCTTGTCGACTGCCGTGCCTCGGTCTTTGCTCATCGATGTTCCATATTGTGGAACACTATTCTGTGTTACGGAACAAGGTACGGCGGTCCGTGATGTATTCGCAAGAAAGAGGTCCGCGGGGGGTGAGGCGACTCTCGAGTCCCGCCTGCCTACACCGCGGTGCGCGAGTCCCGGATCTGGACCAGCCTGGACCGGACTTCCTCCATGTCGTGTCGGCAGACCCCGGTCCGCTCGATGAGCTGTACCTCGCAGACGTTGCAGCGCACGCATTCACCGAAGTCGATCTTCGGACCGGTGATGGCGCCGGTCGGGCACTTCTGCTCGCAGACCCGGCAGTGGTCGCACTGCTCAACTCGCCCGATCCGACGCAGGGAGATCAGCGAGCCGACCGCCAGGAGCGCGCCCAGCGGGCACATGTATCGACAATAGAAGCGCGGGATCACCGCAGAGGCCGCCAGGATGGCGCCGGCGATGACCCAGAGGAGGATGCTCGGGCTGAGAAAGAAGACCGTGCCGAACGGCTCGAAGTACTGGTAGAGGCTCACCTGCACGCCGGCGATCGCAGCCCCTACGATCAGCACCAGGATCAGGTACTTGGCCTTCCACGCGATGCGATGGACGCCGCTCGGCAGCTCCCGCTTGAAGCGACGCGGCACGATGCGGTCGATGAAATCCTGCAACGCTCCGAACGGGCACATGTAACCGCAGAAGACCCGACCCCACAGAAGCACCGTGACGACCGTGAACCCGGTCAGGATGAGCAGGGACGGATCGCTCCGGACGGCCGTCAGGCCCACCCACACGAGGCCGGTAACGTGAGAGATGGAGAGGAAGCCGCCGTCGACCCATCCGAGGAACACCATCGTGACCGCGAGCGACACCCACCGCAGGGCCGGCTTCTTGGTGAAGAACGCCAGGCACGCGAGCAGAATCACGAAGAGCATCCCGTAGACGCGGCGACCCGCGCCGCCGAACACCCCCTGCTCGACCGGTTCCTCGAGGTAGGTGTCGTCGACGAGGGCGTCCGTCGGCCCCTCCGCGGCGGGGGCGGCCGCGGTAGCGGTGGCTTCATCCGCGGTGGGTGCTGCCGTCTCCGCCTCGGCGCCGGAAGTGGCTGCCGGGGCCGAACCCAGCGTCGGCGCGGAGTCGGGCGCGGCGGCTGCGTCCGTATCCGGGCCCGCCCCGGCGGCATCCACCAAGGGCTCCGCGTTCGAGCCTGCGTCGGCCACCGACACCTCCCCCACTGCATCGGCGTCCGCCGGGCTGTCTTCCACCGGAGCAGGCTCGGCCTCGGCCATCCGGAGGAACGAAGCCGGGCTCGTGTAATCGAGCCGGAGCTGCCCGAGATCCGGTCGGCCCCGATCGAAGACCACGGTGAGCGGCGCCGTAACGTCCACTTCACGGTCGTCCAGCAGGAGCGCCCCGATCTGGGAGGCCTCGGTACCCAGCAGACCTCCCGCGCTCCCGACCTTCACGACGCGGTCCTCCGGAAGGGCGAAGGTCCTGCCACCCTGCTCGACCGCCCAACCCTCCTTGATCGTCGGAACGAATCCGTCGCCCCGGGCCGCATAGAGCAGGACTGCGTCTCCACCACCCGCCTCCTCCACGTCCTCGGTGAACGCGTCGGCGCGCTGGCCCATCAGGTACCGGAGAAAGCGCTCGCTGGTCACGTGGACGATGGAGATCTCGATGGCGTTCCGGCCCGTCTGCCGCAACGTACCGGTGGCCACGATGCGCCGCCGCTGCATCTCGAACCACGGAAGCTCGAGGAGCTCGCCCTCGGTCAGCGCGGTCGAAGCGTTGTCCGGCGGATCCCCGTACGCGATGGTGATGCGGCGTGCGGCGTCTCGTATCCCCCTGGCCATGGCCCGCACCGAGATGGTCACCCCGGAGATGCCGTCGATGTCCCTTCCGACACCGAACCGGTCCACCACGCCCTTGCCTCTGAATTGCTCCAGGAACCAGGACTGGTTCAGGAAGTCGCCCAGCTCGTACCGTCGGCTCTCACGGTACGAGGTCGGATACACGCCGGTGATGGTGCCGTCCCTCGTCACTCCGACGAGCGTGCCGATCGGTCCGCTGTAGCCGTTCACCTCCGGCGGCAGGTCGGACGTCATGAACACGAACCCGATCAGCTCGTCACCCCGGTAGGCGGGCCGAACCGGTGGGCTTCCCTCCATCGGATCGAACCGCTCGGCTTCGGGCATCACCTCGTGCAGGAGCCTGTCCGTCACGTACTCCACGTCCTGCGCCGCAGCGCGGCCCGCCCCCAGGGCGAGGGCCACGGCGAAGAGCAGCAAGGGATGGCGAAGGCGATCCATGGTTCCGTACATCGAGCGGGAGCGTCACGTCGCGAAGGAGGGCCGGCCACAAAACTCGCTCAAGAGCCCCCCGACCGCGAGGCGGCTTGCTCGACGTGACGAGCGTGCTAGCGTTTCCTTTCCGGATCCCGCACTCGGAGACCCAACCATGCTGTCACGCCGCGAGTTCATCGGCCGCACGTCGTCGTGCGCGGCTCACATCGGGCTCATGGCCGCGGCCTCGCCGCCTCTGACCCGACTCGGATGGCTCGCGCAGGAGCGCTTCCCCGTGGCGGCCTCGGCCCCGTGGGGCCGTCTCGTACGGATCGCGGAGGGCGTCTGGGCTCTCGTATCGGATCCCCTCACGGACCGAACGACCCTGTGCAACGGAGGCATCATCGCCGGCCGGGCCGGAGTCGCCGTGATCGAGAGCTTCGCCACGGCACGGGGAGCCGCCTGGATGGTGGACCAGGCACGCAACCTGACGGGCCGGTCGCCGACCCATGTGATCCTGACCCATTACCACGCGGACCATACGGCCGGGCTGGCGGGATCGACTGAAGAGGCCGACGTGGACGTGGTCGTCAGCGAGCGCACGCGCGACCTGATCCGCGAGAGAATCGACGGGGTTCCGGGCGAGATCCTCGCCGACGCAGAGATCCTGGTCGGACGACGCCCCTCGGAGCTCGAGCTCGGCGATC
>JASFUR010000087.1:0-9937 GCA_050050215.1 Gemmatimonadota bacterium | reverse complement strand
TCGAAGACCTCGTCGAGATCAACACCACGGATACGGAGCTCGGTGACAACACCGCGGCGGCCCGCGTGCTCGCGCGCTACCTGCTCGACGCGGGGTTCCCGGAGGCGGACGTCCACGTTCTGGTTCCCGACGACGCACCCACCAAGGGAAACCTCGTCGCGCGGTACCGGGGGCGTGACACCGGCCGCGGGCCCCTCCTGCTCTTGGCTCATATCGACGTCGTGCAGGCACTGCCGGAGGACTGGAGCCCCGACCTCGACCCGTTCGAGCTCATCGAGCGCGACGGCTACTTCTACGGCCGCGGCGTGATGGACGACAAGGACGAGGCGGCCATCTACACCGCCAACCTGATCCGCATGAAGCGGGAGGGCTTCGTACCCGATCGCGACATCATCGTCGCGCTCACCGCGGACGAGGAGGGCGGACCACGCAACGGCGTCCAGTACCTGCTCGCGGAGCACCCGGCGCTCATCGACGCCGACTACGCGCTCAACGAGGGCGGCGGTGGCATGGAGCGCGACGGCCGCAAGGTCTCCAACAACGTGCAGGCGGCCGAGAAGAAGTTCCTGAACTTCGACTTCACCGCGCGCAACCCGGGCGGCCACTCGTCGCTGCCCGTCGACAAGAACGCCATCTACGATCTCTCGCAGGCGCTCCTCGCCGTGCAGGACCACGACTTCCCGGTCATGCTCAACGAGGTGACGCGCGCCTACTTCACCGGCACGGCCGACCTGGTCGGGGGCCGAACCGGAGAGGCGATGCGCCGCATCGTCGCCGATCCGACGGACGAGCGCGCGGCCGCGGTGCTCGGCAGGGAGACGAACTACGACTCCCGCCTGCGCACCACATGCGTGGCCACGATGCTGGACGGCGGTCATGCGACCAACGCCTTGCCCCAGCTCGCGCACGCCAACGTGAACTGCCGCATCCTGCCGGATCACGACCCCGACGAGGTGCACGCGCAGCTCCAGGCCCTCGCGGCTCCATTCGATGTCGACGTCGCCCCGAATGGGGCGGCCACCCCCAGTCCGCCCTCACCACTGACCGACGAGGTACTCGGGCCCATCCAGCGGATCACCGAGGAGATGTGGCCGGGCGTGACCGTCCTGCCCGTCATGTCCACCGGGGCCACCGACGGGCTCTACCTGCGGCGGGAGGGGATCCCCGTGTACGGCGTCAGCGGGATCTTCGGCGACGTCGACGACAACCGCATGCACGGCAAGGACGAGCGCGTGCGCACCGAGCACTTCTACGAAGGACAGGAGTTCCTCTACCGTCTGGCGAAGGCACTCTCGGGGGCCCCGATCGCCTGAGGCGGAGGGCCCCGGAGTCGGAAACTCCTTCCCCAGCGGGGGGTTCCAAGGAGTGGCCGCTCGATTGACCGTGGCCGGACCCCGCACATAAGCTCCAGCTCCATGCGGCGACTGCCCTCGCCCGCAGCTCATCTCGATCAGCTCTCTCGGAGGGACCATGTCACGCCCGCTCCCACTCCTGGTGGCCATTCTCGCCCTCGTTCCGGCCGGGCTCGTCGCCCAGAACGAGGCCCCGGACGGACCCGTCATGCCGTTGCTCACGGACGTGACCGGCGACTTCTCGCGCCCGATCGACACGGAGTCGACGCTCGCGCAAGCGTATTTCGACCAGGGCATGCAGATGGTCTACGCCTTCACCTATCCGGTCGCGATCCGGTCCTTCCAGGAGGCGCAGCGTCAGGATCCCGACTGCGCGATGTGCTACTGGGGAGAGGCGCAGGCGCGAGGGCCGTTCCTGAACAGCAAGATGACGCAGTCGAATGCGCCGCTCGCATACGAGGCCGCCCAGAGGGCCCTGTCGCTCATCGACGAGACCGACGACCCGGTCGAGAAGGGGCTCATCCGCGCGATGTCGATCCGGTACGCGGAGACGCACACCGAAGAGAACCGGGTCCAGCTCGACAGCGCCTACAGCCAGGCGATGGCGGATCTCCATCAGGCGTACCCGAACGACCTCGACGTCGGCGCGCTGTACGCCGAGTCGCTGATGCTCCTCAACACCGAGCGCTGGGGCTACGAGACCTCCGACCCGTTCGTCCAGAGCATCCACCGGACCCTGGAGGACGTGCTCGCCCAGGACATCCACCATCCGGGCGCGTGCCACCTCTTCATCCACGCGACGGAGGCGACCGAGGTCGCGTACAAGGCCGAGGCGTGCGCGGACCTGCTGATGACCGCGGTCCCCGGCTCGAGTCACCTCAACCACATGCCGTCGCACACCTACAACGTGCTCGGCCGGTGGGGAAAAGCGGTCCGGTCCAACGCCATGGCATGGCGCTCGGACGACCGGACGGCCGACGGGCGCGGCGTCTCGTACGCGGCGACCCACAACCTGCACATGCTCTTCTACGCCGGCTCGATGGACGGCCAGGGTCAGGTGTCGACCGCAGCGGCGGCGGAGTATGCGCGGCAGGTGAACGGCGGCGTCTTCTATCATTCGATGGTGCTGCTGCGCTTCGGCGAGTTCCAGAAGGTGCTCGAGCTCACCGACGCTCCCGAGGAACCCCTGCGCCTCGGCCTCTGGGAGTTCTCCCGCGGCTACGCCCACCTGCGGACCGGCTCGCCGGACAGCGCGGCGGTCTACCTCGAGCGGGTCGACGAGAAGGCGCGGACGCTGGAAGACGTGCGCATGCGCGCCCACAGCGCCCACGACCTCCTGGGTATCACCGGCGACATCCTGCGCGGCGAGATCCTGCGCTCGGAGGGCCGGCTGGACGAAGCGATCGAGGTCTTCGAGCGGGCCGTGGAGACGCACGACGGCCTCCGCTACGACGAGCCCGAGCCGCTCAACTTCTCCGCCCGCCACTGGCTCGGGGACGCGCTCCTCGAGGCGGGACGCTACACCGACGCGGAAGACGTCTACCGGGCCGCCCTGGAGCAGCACCCCGACAACGGCTGGTCGTGGTTCGGGCTGGAGAAGGCGCTCCGATCGCAGGGCAGGACGGCGGAGGCGGACCAGGCCAAAGCCGAGTTCGACCGGGCGTGGGCGCGGGCCGACGTCGTCATCCACGGCTCGATCTTCTGATCGGTCGATAGGGCCGTCGTGAAGGTGCGGGCAGGGGGGATCCGGGCACGTCGCAGCACGCCGCAACTGCTCGGCTGCGCAGCGCTGTGCTGGCTCGCGGCGTGCGGTTCGGCCGGCACGGCCTCTCCGCCGAGCTCCGAGCCGCCGGCCGAGGCCACGGCCTCGGAGCCCGTGGCCTCCGCGGCGGCGCTCGCCACCTTCACCGCGGAGCAGGCGGACCGCGGCGAGCGCGTCTTCACGTCCGTGTGCAGCGTCTGCCACGGACGCAACGAGTTCCGCGGACCGATCTTCTCGCTCACGTGGCGCGTGGAGCCGGTCGGGCACCTCTTCGAGCACATCAGCGCCACCATGCCGCAGGACAATCCGGGCAGCCTCGCTCCGGACGAGTACGCCTCGATCGTAGCGTACATGCTCCGGCTCAACGGGCGCCGACCCGGGCGGCGCGAGCTCCCTGCAGACGCTGAAGCGCTCAACGAGCTGAGCTGGTAACCGGGGTCGAAGGGCCACTGCTCGCGCCTCCGTCAAGGAGCGTGTCGAAGCTCCGCTAGGACCGATACGTAGCGCGATTCGGACGTCTCAGTACTATTGGTATGCGTTGGAATCGAGGGGGGATGATGAGTGGGTCACAGTCGGGCGGTGAAACGAGGACGCAAGCAGAGCGGCGCGCGGAATCCGAAGCCAGGCTCCTGCGGGCGGCCCTGGAGCTGATCGCGGTCCAGGGCTTCGCCGGCACCACGGTCGCCCAGATCGGCCAGGAGGCGGGCTACAGCCGCGGTCTGGTCACGCAGCACTTCGGCTCGAAGCTGGGACTCGCCCGTTCGCTGGTGGGGCTCATCCAGAAGGGCTTCGAGCAGCATACCGTTCGACGTGTCGCCGAGGTGCCCGACTGCGAGATCCTCCAGGCCTGGATCGACCGCTACATGGCGGCCCTCGAAGCAGACAGCGCGCGGTACCGCGCGATTCTGGCGCTCCAGGCCGAGAGCATTACCTCACTCGACGAGCTCCAACCCTACATCGCCGCGCTCAACGAGCAGGTACGCGCCTATCTGAAGCGCCGGCTGGGTGACGCCCAGTCGCGCGGCGAGATCCCCTCGAACATCGACCTCCATGCCCTCGTCACCGCAGTTCTCGGAATGCTCCGAGGCACGGCTTCCCAATATCTCATCGATCCCGACAACACCGACCTCCATTCGGTCGGAACCGCCGCCAAGGGCATGGTCACCGCGTTCCTTTCCGAGGGCGCCTCGGTGCTCGACACCACAGGCTGACACCCGCCTCGCATGAGTCACGCTGAGCCGTCCCCCAGGGACAGGGAGTTCTGGGCCCTCTCCCTGGGCGCCATGGGCGTCGTCTACGGCGACATCGGCACGAGCCCGATCTACGCGATCCGGGAGTCCTTCCACATCGGACACGGAATCGAAGTCAGCGCGGCCAACACGTTGGGCATTCTCTCGCTGATCTTCTGGTCACTCATCATCGTCATCTCGCTCAAGTACCTGCTCCTGGTCATGCAAGCGGACAACGACGGCGAGGGTGGCATCATCGCGCTGACGGCGCTGGTCATGCCGCGCCCGGGCCACGGGAACGGGAAGGGCGCCCGACGCCTGCTGGTGCTGACCGGCCTGTTCGGGGCCGCGCTGCTGTACGGGGACAGCATGATCACGCCCGCAATCTCCGTGCTCAGCGCCATCGAGGGGCTGGAGGTCGCCACCCCCGTCCTGACCCCGTTCGTAATTCCGATCACACTCGGCATCCTGATCGGGCTCTTCATGTTCCAGAAGCGGGGCACGGCGGGCGTCGGCGCCATCTTCGGGCCGATCACCGTGGTCTGGTTCCTCGTTCTCGCCATCCTCGGCGTATCCCACATCGTTCGTGAGCCGAGCGTCCTCTTCGCGCTGAACCCGATCCACGCCGTCAGCTTCTTCGTGCGTAACGGCTGGGCGGGAATGCTCGTGCTGGGCTCCGTCTTCCTGGTGGTGACCGGAGGCGAGGCCCTTTACGCGGACATGGGGCACTTCGGCAAACGCCCGATCCGCTTCACCTGGACGGTGATGGTCCTCCCTTCGCTCGTCCTGAACTACTTCGGGCAGGGGGCGATGATCCTGGGCGATCCCTCGGCCGCGGAGCACCCCTTCTTCACGATGGCACCCCGCTGGGCGACAATCGGCCTCGTGGTGCTCGCCACCGCGGCGACGGTCATCGCCTCGCAGGCGGTCATCTCGGGCGCCTTCTCGCTCACGCGCCAGGCGGTGCAGCTCGGCTACCTGCCCCGCATGCGCATCGAGCAGACGTCGGAGAAGCAGATCGGGCAAATCTACATGCCCGCCGTGAATTGGGCTCTGCTCGTCGCGTGCATCGGCCTCGTGCTCGGCTTCCGAACCTCCGGCAACCTGGCCGCGGCATACGGCGTCGCGGTGACGACCGACATGGTATTCACGACGATCCTCTTCGCCGTGGTCGCCCACCTGCACTTCAAGTGGAAGCTGAGCACGGTGGGCCTCATGGCCGCAGGCTTCCTGCTCGTGGACCTGGCCTTCTGGTCGGCGAACCTGCCCAAGATCCCTAACGGAGGCTGGTTCCCGCTGATCATCGCCGGCGCGGTGTTTACGCTCATGACCACATGGAAGACCGGCCGCAGGATCCTCATGGAGCGGTTCGCCGGGCAGCAGCTCCCCGTCGAGGACTTCGTGAAGTCGATCGAGGGCCATCCGCCCACCCGGGTCCCTGGCACCGCCGTGTTCATGACGACCGGCGAATCGGGTGTGCCGCGCGCACTGCTGCACAACCTGAAGCACAACAAGGTGCTGCACGAACGTGTGATCTTCCTCAGCGTGGACACGCTGGACGTACCCTATGCGCGAGGTGACCGCACCGAGGTGACCGACTTCGGCCACGGCTTCTATCGGGTCATCGCGAAGTACGGCTTCGCCGAGGATCCCGACGTGCCCCGGGTGCTCCGCGAGCTGGAAATCCCGGGCTACGAGTACAAGGAGATGCAGAACAGCTTCTTCCTCGGCGAGATCACGATCCTCGTGCCGAAGCACCCGGCCATGGCCCCGTGGCGCGCCGTGCTCTTCGAGCGGATGTCGCGCAACGCCCTGCGGGCGTCGTCCTACTTCCGGATCCCGCCCAACCGCGTCGTCGGGCTCGGCGCGCAGGTGGAGTTGGGGAAGGCATGAGCAGGGCCGGGCTCGTAATACTTCTGTGCCTGGCTGCGCCCGCCTGTGGCGGCGCGTCCGACGAGGACACCCCGCAATCGGCCCCGGCCGAGAGCGTCTCTCAAGCCGCCGCCCCGAGCGTCACCATCGTCAGCCCCGCCGAGGGGGCGTTCCAGGAGGAGCGCGAGGTGGAGGTGTTCCTGCGGACCACCGTGCCGCTCGCCGCGGCCGGAGACCTGACCCCGGGCACCGGTCACCATCACCTGTTCCTCGACGCCGACGTCGGCGACCCGACGGCGCCCATCGAGACCGTGCCGGGAAGCATCGTGCATCTCGGTGACGGCTCTGACTCGTACCTGTTCGAGGACGTCGGCTCGGGCCCACACCGGCTTATCGCGGTGGTCGCCGACGGAGCGCACGTGCCCCTGCAGCCGCTGGTGACGGACACCGTCCACTTCGTGGTGGAGTAGAAGGGGCCTTCGCCGGAGCGGTCGCCCGGGTGCGACCTCCCCTCAGGACACGGTGAAGGGCAGAAGCATCCCATGCTCCAGGTGCGGCACGCCGTCGGTCGCGTCCGGCACGAAGCACACCGCCACGTACTCGCCCGGGATGAGATCGACCTCCATGACGACGGTCCGACCCGGGCCGAATCCCGTCACGCCCCCCACGGGCTCCGCCGGGGCCGGACCCTCGTAGGTCGCCGACCACGCCATCAAGTCATCCATCGTCTTGCCCGGGGCGAACCGCAATATGGCGACCTCATGGGGCTGCTCCGCCGCGTTCACCACGCGAATCACGTGCGAGCCGCTCGTCGGAGGCTCGGAAAAGGAGAACGCGTAGTCGACGAGCGTCAGGGTCATGTCGCTCGGTGGCAGCTCCGCCGGAGGACCACTCGGGGCCGTGACCGTCAGGGGCCGAATCATGCCCTTCATGAAATGCGGGACGTGATCGGGCGTATCGATGAGGCAGAGCACGGCATACTCGCCGGGCTCGACCATCATGGTGACGCTCGCCGAACCGCCCTGGCGAGGAGGACTCACGCCTCCGGCGTCGACGAACCAATCGACGGCGGGCGACCCCGGCTGGACCGAGGTCATGGCCTCCTGGAAATCATCCACCGACCAGCCATCGGGGAGACGCACCAGCTGGAGGTGATGCCAGGTCTCCCCCGCGTTCTCCAGGACGACCTTCAGCATGCCTCCTTCGATGGTATCGGGGCCTTCGAAAGCGAAGTCCGAGGCGACGAACCGCACCTCGCGGGGGGCTGCTTCGGCAGACGAGCTGGAGCCGTCTGGCGGCGGCGATCCTTCACCGCCACAGGCGGTCAATCCGACGAGCACGAGACCGATCAGACAGCGATTCTTCACGATGCACCTCGGAGTTCTCTCACGGTGTGGTCGGCACCAGGATCGAGGCTCCAGGGCGCATGGGTCAAGCGAGGGCCCGGCCCGCCCCCCCTCAGGTGACCCGGAGCGCCTCCACCGGATCGTAGCGCGCGGCGCGGCGGGCCGGCAGCCACGCCGCGATCCACGCCACGACGACGAGCGCCGCGATCGCCCCGCCGAACACGAGCGGGTCGAGCACAGGGACGCCGAACAGGATCCCCTGGAGGCGTGAGGACAGGAGCAAGGCCACGAGCAACCCCCCGGCCAGGCCGAGGCCGACCACCCGTGAGATCTCCAGCACGACCATGCGCACCACGCCGGAGCGCTCGGCACCGAGCGCGATACGGATGCCCAGCTCGGGCGCCCGGCGGGCGACGGTGAAGCTCACCACCGCGTAGATGCCGAGTCCCGCGAGGATCAACGCGAGCACCGAGAACGCGCTCATGGCCTGCGCCGCGAAGCGGGGGGTGGAGAGGCTCTCGCCGAAGTGAGAAGCGAGGGTCCCCTGGCCCGTGACGGCCAGCGAGGGCATCCAGGCCTCGACCTCGTTGCGGAGGGAGCCCAGGATCGATGCCGGGTCGCGGCTCGTGCGGGCGACCACGTACGACGGAGCCCCCAGTCGTTGGCGGGTCGACAAGTACATCATGGGCGTAGGGGGCTCCCCGACGTCCGTGACCGGGACGTCGGCGACGACGCCCACGACTCTTCGCGTCCATGCCTCGGACCCCTGGCCGCGCATACGCCGCCCGATCGGGTCGGCGTCGCCCCAGAAGCGTTGCGCCGTCCCTTCGCTCACGACAATGGAGAAGTCGTCGCCGAGCACGTCGTCGGGGCCGAAGACGCGCCCCTCGATCAGGGGAACACCCAGGGTCTCGAAGTAGCCGTCGCTCACCACGCCGAAGGGCATCTCGACCGCCGAAGTCCCCGCCGGAGGCGTGTAGCCCTCGATCTCTGTCGTGGTGCTGCCGAAGTTCTGCGCGGGCAGCCGAGAGCTCATCGCCACGGCGTCGACGCCCGGGAGGGCCGCCAGCCGATCGCGCAGCACGTCGACGGAGGCCTGAAGCTCCTCGTCCGACATCCCCGCGCGGTTCCAGTCCAGCCGCAGGAACGCCACACGATCGACGTCGACCCCGACGTCGATCGCCTGCAGCGCCGCGAGGCTGCGCACCATCAGACCCGTGGAAAGCACCAGCACGAGGGAGGCACCCACCTGGACGGATACCAGGACACTGCGGAGCCCCAGGGTGCCCCGGCCCGACGACGCACCCCGCCGGTCGTCGCGCAACGCCCGGCTCACGTCGGTGCGAGCCGAGCGGATCCCCGGGGCCAGACCGAACAGCAGCGCGGTGACGACCATGAGCGCCAACGTGAACAGGATGACGCGCAGGTCGACGTGCAGCTCCGGGTCGCCACCGAGCACATCGGCCAACGGGAGCGCCGGCACCGCGGCCAGGGCCGCCCGCGTCAGCACGAGCCCACCGACCGAGCCGGCGATCGCGAGCAGCGCGGACTCGATGAGGAAGAGGCGACCCACGCGGCCCCGGGCGGCGCCCAGCGCCGATCTCACGGCCATCTCTCCGGAGCGGTCGAGCCCTCGGAGAAGGAGGAGATTCGCCAGGTTGGCGCACGTCAGGAGGAGCACAGCAAGGGCGATGGCCGACAGGAGACCGCCGACCAACACGAGGTCGCCGTCCGCCGACGGATGCATGTGTACGCTGCCGGACGGGAAGACGGTGATGTCACGCCCCTGGTTGTACTCGGGGTAGTCCTCGGCGAGCCGGACGGCCAGCGCGCTCATCGCGGCCTGCGCCTGATCGACGCTCACGCCGGGTTGCAGCCGGGCGAGCGCGGAATACCAGTGGTCGGACCGGCGCTCCAGGTTGGCGACCTGGTAGGGTCCGCCGACCGGGGTCGAGGAGACCGAGAGCCAGAAATCCGTGACCAGGGGCGTCGTCGTGCCTGTCAGGCCTTCGGGCCCGATTCCGATGATGGTCACGGGCTGACCGTTCAGCTCGATCGTTCGACCCAGGACATCGGGGGCGGCGCCGAAGCGGCCACGCCACGTCGCTGCGCTCACGACGGCGGCGAGCGGACCACCCACGACGTCGTGCTCGGACGAGAACCAGCGTCCCCTCTGCACATCCAGGCCGAGCACTCGCATGTACTCGGACGTCGTATACTCGATCGCGACCGGTGTGGGGCCGTCCGGCCCGTCCCAGCTCACGGAAATGAGGCGGCTCGTCGCGGCCACGCCCGAGAAGACGTCGGTGTACGTCCTCATGTCCTGCGTGGCGGGGAAGGAGTTCGCGTTGGGATCGCCATCGTCCGAGTCCTGAT
>JASFUR010000086.1:0-9967 GCA_050050215.1 Gemmatimonadota bacterium | reverse complement strand
GCTGCTGGCGGAGGGCCAGCCGCTGCCGCTCGATTGCGAGCTCCGCATTCAGCACGTCGACCCGATTGCGGGCGCCCAGACGAAAGAGGCGCTCGGTTGCGTCGCGGTCGAGCTGGCTGGCGGCGAGAAGCTCCTCCTCCGCACTACGGAGCTCGTCCTGCTCTACGAGCGACCAGTATTCGCGCTCAACCGCCACTTCCAGATCGATGAGCGCACGGGCCTCCGAGATGAGCCGGCTCCGGTTGTCGAGCTTCTGCCGGTCGATGGCGTTGAAGATGTCCGAGCCCTGGACGTCCCAGCTCAGTGTGAGCGCCTGGCTGGTGTTCGAGTAGTAGACCCACTCTGCATTCGGATTCTCGATGGGATTGCCGTAGAAGTCCGTCGCGCGCCGTTGGATGTTTCCGTAGTAGTCGGTGCCGAAGAGGTTCAAGCTCACGGACGGCACCACGCTCGTAAGCAGCATCGTCCTCCAGGCCGACTGGTTGAGCCCAGAGCTGTTCACCGCC
Source organism: Gemmatimonadota bacterium (assembly GCA_050050215.1). Lineage (GTDB taxonomy): Bacteria > Gemmatimonadota > Gemmatimonadetes > Longimicrobiales > Gaopeijiaceae > UBA2982. The sequence goes on along the minus strand of JASFUR010000086.1, from coordinate 9,461 downwards.
TGTCGGTACGCGGGGCTCGAGCCGCGCGCGATTCCGAGCGCGTCTTCCAGCGTGAGGACGACCGTGTCGGGGTCTTGCCCCTGGACCTGGGCGGCCACCGGCGGCGCGCCGAGTGCGATGCCGACAGCGAGCGCGCAGCCCGCCGCGCCTCGGGCGACGAGCATCCGCAACCACCTCATCGACTGGGTCTCCCGCCCTCCGCCGCCACGTCGTCGACCAGCCTGACCCGCGTGTCGTGGGCCAGGTAGTGATGACCGTCCACCAGCACGATTTCGCCCGGCTCGATGAAGTCCTGCTCGGGGCCCTCCCGCATGATCTCGACGTAGGTGTCGCTCTCGCGGCCCGGGTTCACGTAGCGCCACTTCGCGCGACCGACACCCTCGCCCTCGCCCGGCTCCGGCTCGAAGACGAAGATCACCGGGAAGAGCTCGCCGCCGCCGCGGGAGCGCTGTAGGAGTGCTTCGCGCGGGATGATCACCCGGTCGGGGAGCGCCTCGGCATCCAGAGAGACCTCGGCGTACATGCCCGGCCGGATGCGGCTCCGCGGGTTGGGAATCACCACGGTCACCCGCCCCGTCCGCGAGTCCGGATCGACCACGGGGTTCATCGTCTCGATGGTGCCGACGAACGTCTCGCCCGGGAACGCGGCGAACGTCACCTCCGCCCGACGTCCCTCCGAGAGCAGGCCGAGCTGCGCCTCGAGCACCTGCACCTCGACCTTGATCGGATCGAGGTCGACAATCGTCATCAGCTCGTTGCCTGCGTTCACGTACTGGCCGACCACGACTTCCAGATCCGCGATACGCCCCTCGAACGGCGCTCCGACATGCGTCCGCTCCATGTCCAAGTCGGCCTGCCGGAGCCTGACCTCCGCCTGCTCGAGACCGCTCCGCGTCCTCGCGATCTGTCGACGCTGCTCGCGCACGGCCGGGTCCTCGATGTCGTCGTCGAAGAGCGTCATCTGCTGGAAGTCCGCATCGGCGTTCTGGAGATCGGCTCGGGCCTGCGCCAACGCGAGCGCATACTCCGTGGTGTCGATCTGAACGACACGGGTGCCGGTCGAGACCGCCTGATTCTCCCGGACGAGAACCTCGCGCACCCACCCACCGACCTGGGCCGTGAGCGCGGTCCGCCGAAACGCTTCCGCCTGACCCGCGGCACGCACGCGGATCCAAAGGGTGTCACGGACCGCCTCCACCCCCTGCACCGGCTGAGGCATGTCGGTCGAGAACTGGCTCGCCCCCTGGGGATTCGGGAGATCCATCCCTTCGGGGAGCTCGACCGCTTCATCGTCGTCGCCCTCCTGGCCCGCCCAGAGCCGCCAGCCGACTCCGGCCCCCAACACTCCGAGGACGAGCAGCACGGTCACCAGGCTCAGCGTCGATCGCGAGTAGCTCATGAGACCTCGTGGATGACGTTGGAGGGTCTGCCGGGGCCGTGGCGCATCCCCTGCGATATACGTCCTGTGACGGAGCCGACCACCGAGACCGTTGCTCCAGCGCGGGCGCCACCGGGAGCGATCATAGAGTCCCGACCCGGTACCGCACCACGTACGGGACGTCGAGCTCGTCGGTTTCCACGCCCCAGACGAAGGGGAGGTCGGCCTGGCGGAGGAGGACCCTCGACGGGAGCCCGACCCTCCCCAGCGGCTCGCCGCGCGCATCGAGCACGAGCCAGACGGCGGTATCCGCATCACCTGGCTCCTGCATCACCCAGATGGTCCCGTCCCGGCCGGGTACCACGAAGCGTGCGCCCGACCGGTATGGTGGAGCGTAGAGCGTTTCCTCGGCCAATCGCCGAGCTGCCGTCTCGGTCAGACCGAAAACGCCCCGCTCACCCAGCTCCGACGCCCGTGCGCCTACCACGCTGTCGAGCTCCTCCTGCCTCACGGCAAAGGGCTCGAAATCGAACGTGCGAGAGAAGAGCGTGTCCCCGTCGAAGTCCAGCTTCGCGACCGTGAACGACGCGTCCTCGATGCTCTCTGGGGCCGGGCGATCCAAGACGACGAGCGCCCGCTCGTTGAGCGCGAACGCGAACGCGGTCCGGTCCTCGAAGGGCTGTATGGCGTACGAGCCGCCGTTTCCGTCGGGACTCGGAACCTCCCAGACGAGATGCCGATATGGCATCGCCGGCAGAGCTCCAGTGACCTTTCCCTCCCGCGTCATCAACACCGGAACCTGATCCGCGAGTCGGCCATCGGCGAGCCAGTTGGAGAAGCCGGGCGGCTGCCCGTACACCGTCCCATCGGAGAGCAGTCCCTGCGCTCTGGGTGGGATATCCGCCATGTCCTCCGAGCCCATGACGAACGGAACCTGGAACGAATTCAGGAACGTGCCGTCTAGCGCGAACAGGCTAATGCGGTAGCCCTCCGTATCCATGACCCAAAGCGAATCTCCCGTCAGGCCCATCGCACGCGCCCGCTGGAACTCGCCCGGGCCGGATCCCCGACCACCGATGGTCCGAACGAAGCTCCCGTCGGCATCGAACTGTCGGACAACGGCCTCGCTCGGATGCAGCGTGTAGATGGCGCCGTCGGGCCCCACCTCCAGGCCCCGGATGGCGGTGAGCGAATACACCGGGTCGTCGACGCTGCCGATGCGAAGCTCCAGCTTGGCCGTCCACTCGTCGCCGGAGGTGTCGGTGGCGTCGGCCGCAGGCCCGCCGCAGGCGGCCGAAAGCAGCATGACCGCCACCGAGGCTCCGGTTGTCCATTGCCGGGCCCGAAGCATTCCGGGCCGAGTCACGGCTTCACCAGCCGATGCAGGACCACGGACTCGACCTGCATCTCGTCCCGCACGACACCGAGCACGTAGTCGTCCCCGATCTCCCAAGGGCGAAGTCCCGCTGGCATCGTCACGGCGCCCAGCCAAACCCCCGTCGCATCGAACACTTGGAAGTCGTCGGCGTCCTCCTCGTAGGACGGCCGGTACTCCGCCAGCCACACGTGGCGACCGGCGTCCATGAGCACAGTCGTTCCGAACGCGGGCATGACGTCAGGCGGACCCGGTAGCGCCCCCAGAGCGTCGGTCCACCGCCGTCGAAGCACGGCATCGTCGTATCGCGCCACTCGATCCTCCCTGTAGCGCCCGACGTCCTCCGAAGTGACTTCTCGGCGCGCGGCTTCCCAGCGCGCGATCCTCTGCAGTTCGCCCGTCGGCGCCCGGAATCGGAGCTCCGCGGCACTGTTGTCGGCCTCGAGCCAACCGAGCGAGTCGGCCACCACCGTTACGGTGTGCCCGAACATGCGGGGACGCTGACCGATGCTCGACCCTCCGTTGCTCAGCGGGTACGAGGCGACCGTCACTTCGAGCCACGGGATCGAGTCGATGGGAGACATCGTCCCGTCCGGCTCCAGACGGGCGATCTGGCGCATCACCCAATCATGGCGCGCAGGGCCCTCCGCGGAGAGGACGAACGCCGATGTCATCGTCAGGAAGGCCCCGTCGGTGAACCTCGCCTCCGCAGTGAGAAGGGAACCATCGGTGAGGGGCACCGACCTCGAGAACGTCCCATCGGAATCGAGAATCGATATGCGTCCGTTCTGGATGTCTGCGACCGCGAGGGAGTCGCCCGGTGCGTGGAACACCGCCACCATCATCCGGAACTCGCCAGGCCCAGCGCCCGTGCCTCCGGACGTGCGCACGAGCCGGCCGGCGGCGTCGTAGACGCGAAGCTCGTTCGCGCCGGCGTTGGCGATCGCGATTGACCCGTCCGGGAGCTTCGTCGTATGTCGCACGCCCCAGAGCTGCTGATCGGGATCCGCAGCGTTCCCACCGATCACGAGCTGCGGTGTCGGCTCGACCCGCCAAGTCTCGTCGTTGCTCCAGGCGGGTCGATCGCTCTCGACAATGGCGACGCCGGCACTGTCGCGGGTCTGATACGCGGCGACCACTGGGACGGCCGCGCCGTCGTCGGACGAGCCGCATCCACCGACGGCGAACGAGAGCGCAAGGCTACCCACTAGCCGTCCGCATCGATTCCACATCACCCAGTCCTCTCTACAGGGAGGAGCAGATAGAATGCGGTGTTGGCTCGCCGGCCGCTACCCGAGACTACGTGTCGACGGACCGAGCTACTCCAGCACAGGCATCGCGTAGCGCTCGAGGTAATTCAGGTCGAACTCGTCATAGGCGACGACGTAGATCGCATCGACGCCGAAGCCGACGATCACGCGATCGGGGTCGAGCTCGACCGTGGCAATGCGAGCGCCGTCGCGACCGAAGACGTCATAGGTGGGCGGACCGCCGGCGCCGACACGCCGTCTGACCCAGGCCCGCCGCTCGGGGTCGATCGGCAGCCGGCCGGAATACACGGCCGGGAGCGTCTCCGGCCACTGGTAGACGTCGAAGTCGGTCTCGCCACGAGGCGATCCGCCCGCGCCCCGCTGGAAGCTCGTCTGCACGCCCTGGTCGCCGACGCTGATGGAGACCCTCAGGCCGGCGTTCCGGCTGCGCTCGCGGTCCCATTCCTCCTTCTCCGGAGTGCCGAGCGGGAGGCTCTCGGTGGGAATCGGAGGTCCGGCCTCGAGCATCCCGTCGGGACCGATCCAATCCAGTCGATAGCCGGATGCTCGCGCGACGGCGATCGCGCCGTCGGGCGCCACCCCCCACGCGTCCTCCGGCGAGAGTGGAATCGGGGATACGCTGACACCCTGTCCGCTCCGCTCGATGATCCGCGCCTGCATCAGATACGTGCCGACACTGTCGATCGCTCGGGTGGAGCGGTCGAGGCGTACGATCGCCGAGGAGTCCCGGTCCTCGCGGCCGAAGCCGGCCGTGCCGCGGACATAGATGCGACCCTGCCCATCCACGCCCTGAGGCATCGAGAGAATCAGGCCATCCGGCGACCCCGGCTCACCCGCGGCGAGCGGCATTGTCGGTCCGAACTCGAGATCCGGTCCCAGCGTGACCAGCCGGCCGTTCCCGAGGTCGACGAGTAGCGTGGAGTCGCCCGGCAGGGGCCACACCGCGTCGGGCTGCAGGTACTCCCCGGGACCCTCACCCTCCGCGCCGATCTGGGTGCGCGTCCCGGCATCCATGTCGACCAGATAGAGGGCCCTCCCCAGGGGGTCCGCCACGAGCACCTGCCCGTCCGGCATCTCCCGCACCGTCTGGATCATGCCGAAGTCTTCCGCGAACGCGGCGGTCGGTTGGCCGAGTCGAGTCACAGAGTCGGAGACGGCCTCCTCGACCGCGCCCCCGCAGCCCGCGAGGGCGAGCGCCGAGAGTGTCGACAACCAGGAGGTGGTCGCGCCGATGCGTTGCATGGGGGATCTCCAGTCGTGGGTCGGGACGCACATGTAGATGAGGAGGTCCACCGACCGGGTTGCCGCCGGCCCTTCGACCGGCGGCAACGGGCGCGTCCTACGCGCTGATCTCGTGCGCCTCGCCTGCGCCCTTCGGGATCCGAATCAGCTCGACGAGCACACGCACATGCGCCGGCGGCTCGGGGGTGAAGCGTGACACCGTGGCCGTGATCACGAAGTTCACGGCCATCCCGATGGTGCCGAAGCCTTCCGGGCTGATCCCGAACCACCAGTGGTCGGCGTTGTTCAGCTCCGGGTGCATGAGCGAGAAGTAGACGATGTATGCCGCCGTGATGGTGACGCCCGTGATCATCCCGAGGATCGCGCCCTCACGCGTCGTGCGCCTGGAGAAGATCCCCAGGATGATGACCGGGAAGAACGAGGAGGCGGCCAATCCGAAGGCGAAGGCGACCACCTGCGCCACGAAGCCCGGTGGATGAATGCCGAAGTACCCGGCGACCACCACGGCAACGCCGGCCGCGATTCGCGCGGCCAGCAACTCGCCCTTCTCGGTGATGTCCGGCATGAACGATCGTTTCAGCAGGTCGTGGCTCACCGCCGACGAGACGACGAGAAGGAGCCCCGCCGCGGTCGACAGCGCAGCCGCCAGACCACCGGCCGCCACGAGCCCGACCACCCAGTCCGGCAGATTTGCGATCTCCGGATTCGCGAGAACCATGATGTCGCGGTCCACGGTCAGCTCGTTCTGGGTGGCCGACCCCGGACCGGTGAACTGGATGCGGCCGTCACCATTGATGTCGTCGAACGACAGGAGCCCGGTCTGCTCCCAGTTCGTGAACCACTCCGGCACCTCCGAATACGGCGTATCCGAGACGCTGTTGATGAGGTTCGTGCGCGCGAAGACGGCGACTGCGGGCGCGGTCGTATAGAGGATGGCGATGAAGACGAGCGCCCATCCTACGGAGATCCGCGCGTCGCGGACCTTGGGCACCGTATAGAAGCGGACGATGACGTGCGGCAGTCCCGCCGTTCCGACCATGAGAGCGGCCGTGATGAAGAACACGTCGAGCGTCGATTTCGTGCCCGACGTATAGGCCGCGAAGCCCAACTCCTGGTGGAGCCCGTTGAGACGATCGAGCAGCGGCGTTCCCGAGGCGAGGTCCGTGGCGCCGAAGCCCAGCTGAGGGATCGGATTCCCGGTGATGAGGATCGACAGGAAGATCGCCGGCACCAGATAGGCGAAGATGAGCACGCAGTACTGCGCGACCTGTGTGTACGTAATCCCCTTCATGCCCCCGAGCACGGCGTAGAAGAAGACGATGGCCATGCCGATGTAGACGCCGGTGTTGATGTCGACCTCGAGGAAGCGTCCGAAGACGATGCCGACGCCGCGCATCTGCCCCGCCACGTACGTGAACGAGACGAAGATCGCGCAGATGACCGCGACCACGCGGGCGAACTGCGAGTAGTACCGGTCGCCCACGAAGTCCGGCACGGTGAAGGCGCCATACTTGCGCAGGTACGGCGCCAGACAGAGCGCCAGAAGGACGTAGCCGCCGGTCCAGCCCAGGAGGTAGACGGTGCCGTCGTAGCCCATGAACGAGATGAGGCCCGCCATGGAGATGAACGACGCGGCGCTCATCCAGTCGGCGGCCGTGGCCATGCCGTTCGCGAGCGGAGAGACGCCTCCACCCGCCACGTAGAAGTCCTTGGTGGACGAGGCGCGGGACCAGATGGCGATGCCGATGTAGAGCGCGAATGAAGCCGCTACGAGCAGAAAGGTCCAGGATTGCTCGGTCATGCCGCCCCCTCCTCGCCGACGTCGAACTCGCGGTCGAGCCGGTTCATGAGCCGGACGTAGACGAAGATCAGGACGACGAAGACGTAGATCGCGCCCTGCTGGGCGAACCAGAAGCCGAGCGGGAAGCCGGTACCCGGGATCCGGATCGAGTTCAGCGGCTCGACGAGCACGATGCCGAAGCCGTACGAGACGACGAACCAGATCGCCAGGAGGACGCCCATATACCGGACGTTCCGCCTCCAATACTCCGCGTGTCGCGCGGTGAGTTCGGCGTCGCTCGGCGACTCGCGCGGGTGTGCTCCACTTCCGGACGTCTGCTCGGTCATTTCCTCGCCTCCGCTCTGTGGGGTCGGGCATAATGCGGCGCGGGAGGCGCGGAAGAAACCGCCACACTAGATTCGGCCGCGATTCCTTCCGTCGAGCCAGGGAGCTCCCGTATGTCAGCCACGCCGCTCACCCGCCGTCAGGTCCTCAAGAGCTTCGGAGTCCTGGGTGGCTCCTCGTTGATGCTCGGAGCCATGGGCGCATGGGACCTGAAAGGCGCCCCGGCCGGACCCCGGCCGCAGCTGAGAGGAGACCAATCCTCGACACGGGTGCTCGTTCTCGGGGCCGGGCTCTCCGGCCTGGTCACCGGCTACGAGCTCGGCAAGCTCAACTACGACTATCAGGTGCTCGAGGCACGCGAGCGCGTGGGTGGCCTCATCTGGAGCGTGAAGCGCGGCGATCGCCACACCGAGATGGACACGGGCGAGCGCCAGATCTGTGACTTCGACGAAGGTCACTACATCAACGCCGGCGCGTGGCGCATCCCGCACTCCGACGAGGGGGTCCTCGGCTACTGCAAGGAGCTGGGTGTGAAGCTCGAGGTCTTCATCAACGCCTCGAACGCGAACTACTTCTACGAGGAGAATCCCGCCATCGGGCCGCTGTCGGGGCAGCGCGTACGACTTCGCGAGGTCAAGGCGGACATGTGGGGAGCCACCACCGAGCTGCTCACGAAGGCGATGGACCGGGGCGACATCGACGTCCCCTTGTCGAACGAGGACAAGGAGCTCCTGATCCAATATCTGGTTCGGTCGGGATACCTGGACTCCACCGACCACGTGTACCGGCCGCCGACCTCCCGCGGATCGGACGATCAGCTCGACCTCGGCGCGCTGCTGGAGTCCGGCTTCTGGGCCCGAGCCCGCTCGCTGAACCAGGAGACCGGCGGTCCCGCCCCACTCTTCCAGCCCATCGGCGGGATGCAGCAGATCCCGTTCGCGTTCGAACGCGAGCTCGGCGACAGGATCTCGTTCGGGTCCGAGGTCCGCTCCGTGCAGCAGACCGAGGACGACGTCCGCGTCGTCGTGCGGGATACGCGAACGGGCGAGGAGCGGGAAGAGGTGGCCGACTACGTGGTCTGCTGCCTGCCGATGTCGATCCTCAAGAAGATCGACGTCAACTTCTCACCGACCATGGCCGAGGCCGTTCAGAGCACCGGGCACGCGGCGGTCGCCAAGATGGGACTGCAGATGGGGCGGCGGTTCTGGGAGGAGGACGAGGGCATCTACGGCGGTCACCTCTGGTCGCGCAGCCTGCAGCTCGGCGAGTTCTCGTACCCCTGCTACGACTACTTCGCCGACAAAGGCGTCCTGCTCGGCTACTACGGGAGCAGCAACCAGGCCGGCCTGGCCGACATGCCCGTGCGGGGCCGCGTGGAGCACGTGCTCACTCAGGCGAGCAAGGTCCATCCCCAGATCCGGGACGAGTTCGAGCACGCCTACGCGGTCTGGTGGGAGAAGGTCGAGCATAGCGAGGGAGCATACGGGCGCACGCCGTCGGACGAGCTCCTCGCCCAGCTCAGCGAGCCCGACGGACGGCTCTTCATCGGGTGTGCGGGCGCCAGCTTCGACCCGGCCTGGATGGAAGGCGCGATCGAGTCGGCCTGGCGCTCCGTCGAGTCGCTGCACGAGCACGCGATGCGGGGCTGACCGCGGAAGCGGCCCCATTCTGTCCCCGATGGGGGACACGAGAGCCCGGCGCGCGAGCTCGGTCGCGACTCCCAAAGCGATCGCGCACAACGACTTGCAGAAATCGCTCGTTGTGGCACGCCTCATGCCCGTCTCGGAGGGTGACACGCACTCTGAGGGACAAGGCACCATGGGACACCACAGGTGGTGGACGGCTCTGGCGATCGCATGCGCGATGCTCATGGCCGACGCGGTGGCAGCGCAGGACCTCTCCGGCGCGCGCGGTCGGGACTCGTCCGATGCGGCGGGTTACATCGGGCTCAGCTTCGTGGCGGGAAACCCGCTGGGAGAGTTGGATTCGTTCTTCGACCAGAGCTTCGGCGTGCAGCTGGAGGGCGTCTGGCCGGTCAGCGAAGACCGACGGCTGCGCCTCCGGACCGAC
>JASFUR010000085.1:0-9995 GCA_050050215.1 Gemmatimonadota bacterium | reverse complement strand
CGCGACGATCGTGCACAGCGTGGACGGCCGATATCCGTCGGACCACTACCCGGTTCTGGCGACGCTCGAGATCCTGCCCGGCTGAGGGCCCCGTGTTTGAATGGATCGGGCTGGTGCGCTCGCTCGTAGTCTATTGGCGTCCGGGACGCCGTCGCGGGCTCCAGCGCCTGTATGCGCCGTTCGTCGGCGAGGGTGATCTGGTATTCGACGTCGGTGCGCACCTCGGCGATCGCACGGCGGCGTTCGCGGCGCTCGGGGCCCGGGTGGTAGCGCTGGAGCCACAGCCCCGGATAGCGCGATGGCTGCGGAGACTCGTCGGGCGCAGGGAGGGGGTGACGATCCGGACCGAGGCCGTCGGCGCGAGGCCGGGCGTCGAGCGGCTGGCGGTCAGCCATCGGACGCCCACGGTGTCGACGATGTCCGAGGCGTGGCGCACGGGCGTGACCGAGGCGCACCCGGGGTTCGGAGGCGTGCGATGGGACGAGTCGCTCGAGGTCCCGGTGGTGACGCTGGACGCTCTCGTCGACATCTACGGCGTGCCGAGCTTCTGCAAGATCGACGTGGAGGGCTACGAGGCCGAGGTGTTGGCAGGGCTCAGTCGGCCGGTGCCCGCCCTCTCCCTCGAGTTCGTGGCCGGTCAGCTCGATGTGGCGACGGCGTGCGTCGCGCGCCTGGGCGAGCTGGGGACGTACGCCTTCAATGCCGTGCTCGGCGAAGGGCGCGACTTCGTCTTCGATTCGTGGATCGATCCCGAGAGCATCTCGAGCTGGCTCGAGCAGGGGGCGTCGGGAGCCTCCTCCGGCGACGTCTACGCGCGGTTGAGCGGATCGGACGACTCGCCATGATCGATCTCTCCAACCTCTCGGCTCGCGACTGGACCACGTTGTCCGCCGCAGATGCGAGGGCTGCGGCGCGGCGCGACCCGGTTGTCGTGCTGCCCCTCGGCGCGACGGAGCAGCACGGTCCCCATCTGCCGCTCTCCACCGACGTACACATCGGCGCCGGCCTGCTCTCGGAGGCGCTGCGCCATGTCCGGGAGGACGTAGAGGTCTGGACGCTTCCGCCCGTCACGGTGGGAGCCAGCGGGGAGCACGCTCGCTTCCCCGGCACCGAGAGCGTCTCCACGGAGGAGCTCATCGGCACCCTGGTCGAGCGCGGAAGCGAGCTCGCCCGAGCCGGGGTGCGCCGCCTCGTCCTCGCCAACAGCCACGGCGGCAACCGCCACGCGATGGAGGCCGGCGGACTCCGGCTCCGTGCGGCCCACGACATGCTGGTCGTGAAGGCGAGCTGGTTCCGGTTCGCTCGACCGGTCGACGTCGATCTGCCGGAATCCGAGTGGCGACACGGGCTCCACGGAGGCGCGCTCGAGACGGCGATGATGCGCCACCTGCGTCCCGATCTCGTCCACCTGGACGCAGTTGCCGACTTCCCCTCGTTCGGGATGGAGCTCGAGCGGACGCTGCGTCGTGTCGGGCCGGAGGGGGAGGCGTCGTTTGCGTGGCTGGCGGAGGATCTGAACCGCGAGGGCGTGGTCGGAAACGCGACGCTCGCGACGGCGGAGATGGGGAGGCAGCTCGTCCGCTACTACGGCGGCGTGCTCGGCGAGGTGATCGCGGACGCGGCCGCCTTTCCGCTCGACCGGCTGTCACCGGCTTCCGAGGGATCGTGAGCACCGGTATCGACGAGACCATCGCGTGGGCGCTCCTTCGGGAGATCGTGCCAGGATCGCTCCGCGAGGCCGCGCCGGTGCGCGTGACGGTCGACGGCGCATCCGGGCCATGGCTCGAGGTCCGGGCCGACGGGTCTTGGGAGGCTTCGGAGGAGGTCGACGATGCCGCGCGTAAGATGCTCGACATCTTCGTGCCCGTTCGGATCCCGGCCCATCTGGTCATCGGCCAGCTGGGCCAGAGCCTGGACGGCCGGATCGCGACGGAGTCCGGCGCCTCGCACTACGTCACGGGCGAGGACGACATCGAGCGCCTGCACCGGCTGAGAGCCCTCGTGGATGCCGTGATCGTCGGAGCGTCGACCGTCGCCCAGGACGATCCACGCCTGACGGTGCGGTTGGTCGAGGGAAAGGATCCCGTGCGGGTCGTGCTCGATCCCTCCGGGCGGTTGGACTCCGGGCGGCAGGTCTTCGCCGCTGGGGCAGAGACACTCGTGATCAGAGGCGGGGACCGGGCGGACGCAGCCGACGTCGCGGGCACTGCGTTCGAGGGAGAGGCCGCGTCTGCATCCCGCGTGGCGGCGGCCTCCACTACAGCAACCCGGTCGGACGGCTCCGACGTGCTCCGCGTCCCGTGGTCGGCTCCGGACCGCCTCGACCTCGCCGCGCTGATCGAGCGCCTCGCCGAGCGGGGGTTGCGACGCATCCTCGTCGAGGGAGGCGGTCTGACCGTGTCCCGCTTCCTGTCGGCCGGGCTTCTCGACCGCCTGCACGTCGCGGTCGCTCCGATGCTGATCGGCTCCGGTCGACCGTCCGTCACGCTCGATCCGGTCACGAGCCTCGATCAGGCGCTTCGCCCGGCGACGCGTCGGTTCACGCTCGGGGAGGACGTGCTCTTCGATCTCGATCTCCGAACAGGACCGAGATGAGGGAGAGGATCCCCGGCGCGCTCGAGACCAGCACGATCAGGCCGTAGGTCACGGAGATCGCCGCGCCGTCCTCCGGCGTCAGTCCCGCGAAGCCCCACAGCGCCGTTGCAGCGGCCTCGCGGATGCCCCAGCCGGCGATAGTGACGGGCACGAGCATCGTCATCAGCACCGGTGCCACCAGTGGGACCATCGTCCCCGCCGGAGTAGCGGTGCCGATCGCACGACCGGCGACCAGGAAGACCGCGATGTAGGAGCCCACGACCAGGAGCGCGCTTCCCAGCTGTTGAGCGGGCGCGCCGGGTGAGAACAGCGCGCGGTACGTGTCGGACCAGAGCCGACCCGTGACCGAGTCCGGCGCGGCCGCCTTCCGCTTCGACAGCCACGTCAGCCCGAGGCCACACAGCGCGAGTCCGACGAGGGCCACCGCGACTCGTACGGAGACGGGAGCCCACGGCAGGCACAGGACCGATACGATGGCCGTGAGGGTCATGAGCACCTGGGCCGACGCCCGCTCGAGGACCACGGCGCGGACGGCGGAGCCGGTGGGCGCGTCGGTGCGGGCGTGCCTCCAGGCCCTCGAGACGTCGCCGAGCACGCCGCCGGGGAGGACCTGGTTGAGCAGGATGCTCAGGTAGTACTCGCCCAGGGCGACCCGCATCGGGAGCGCGATCCCGAGCCGGGCTGCCGTGAACCGCCAGCGCCACGCCAGGACGAGAACCTGGAGGGCCGAGATCGCCAGGCCGGCCGCCACCCACGCCGGGCTCAGAGAGCCGAGCCGCTCGGCCACGCCGCCGACGTCGACCCGTCGCGAGACGAGCCACAGGAGCCCGGCGCTCACCACGAGCCGCGCCACCAGGGCGACCCATCGCGTCGGTCGCCCAACCGTCCGAGGCCGTGGCGACGGGGAGGGGGTCACCGCTCAGGGTCCGTCGCGTGGGGGCAACGCGAGCACGTCGACATGACCCACCGTCAGTCCGAAGTCGCTCGCGCCCACCTCTGCGCCCCTGCGCTCCGCCCAGCGGCGCACGTCGTCCGCCTGTCGGGGAAGCTGCTCGACGGCCGCGGCCGCCCAGCCGTCGATGAGCCGCGTGGCGAGCGGGGCGTCGGCCGGGCCCAGCCGCCAGGGGCTCGCGTCCATGCGTGTCCGGAATCCGCGCTGGCCGAAGCGGTCATGGGCGGCGAGCCCGGCACGCGGCCCGAGCGCGGGCCCGAGCCCCTTGTCCCCGAGCTGGTGCGCGTTGACGGCGTCCCGGACGACCGCGTCCAGCGGGTCCTCCGGGCCCGACCAGGAGATCGAGCCGTCGTACGTGAGCGCGAAATGGGCCGCGGCTCCCGCTCGGGCACACGCGGCAATCAGCGCGTCGAGCCACTCCTCCGAGACCAGGTCGAGGAGCGCGGACGCGGTCACGAGGTCGACGTCCTCGACACGGCCGGGGCCCTCCGAGGCGAGGTCGGCCTGAACGACCTCCAGCGTGAGATCGTCGGACATGTCCTCGGGTCGATGCATCCGGCGGAGCACCTCGGCGTCGTGGTCCAGCAGCGTCCACCGCTGTGGGCCGGAAAGCCGGGGCGCGAGGTAGCGCAGGTTGGACCCGGTGCCGCACCCGAGATCCAGGACGCGTGACGCTCCCCGTACGCGCCACCACTCGCGGAGCTCGTCGAGCCCGCCCGCCGATCGGGATCGGTGGTCGATCGGCTCGCGAAGCGCCAGCCAGCCCGGGTCGAACGTCTCGCTCACGCCCGGTTCCCGCGACGCTGTTCGGGTGTCTCACCCACTCGTGAGATCCTCGACGGCCGCCGCGAACGTTTGGGCTGCGTCCGCCCAGGTCGGCAGGCCGACCGCGTAACGGCGGGCGGCTGCGGACAGCTCGTCGCGGACCGTGACGTCGGGCCCGAGGACGGTCCGGAGCGCCTCGGCGAACGCCGAGGGATCACCCGGCTTCACGAGGATCCCCGCGTCGGTTGGTACGGTGAAGGGGATGGCGCCTCCCCTGGTGCTCACCACGGGCAGCCCACGGGCGAGCGCCTCGGTGAGCGCCATGCCGTAGCCCTCGTACCACGACGCCATTACGAACGCCGTGGCCCGCCCATAGAGGACGTCGAGTCGCTCACCCAGGCGTTCGCCGATGAAGGTGATCCGGTCGTCGAGACCGGCCTCGGCCACCTGCTGCATGATGGCCTCGGTGTGCTCGGGATCGCGGTCGGTGCTGCCGACGCAGACGCACGTCCACGGCAGGTCGTCCACGAGCTCCAACGCGGCCACGAGCACGTCGTGCCCCTTCCTCGGGGTCAGGCTCGCCACGCACAGCAGGACCGGGTCTTCCCCTGTTCCGGAACCGGTCGCGGGCTGGGCCGGCTCCGTGCCGGGCACCACCACACGCACCCGCTCGTTCGGGACGCCGTAGTCCTCCAGCACACGCGCCGTAAACTCGCTCGACACGATGGCGCCCACGCACGGCTCGAGCGCCCGCCGTTCGGTTTCGGCGAAGCGGCGAGCCTCGGCCTCCGAGATGCCGGTCTCCTCCGCGAGCGGGTGGTGGAGCATCGAGACGATCCGAAGGCGATCCCCCTGCGCCTCGATCGGTCCGGGGAGACCGCCCATCGCGAGGCCGTCGATCACGACAGTCGCACCGTCGTCCAATGATCCGAGCAGGGTGCCGAGCGACCGGGTGGCCTCCTCGTCGGCGTCCGGGAAGCGTCCATCGAGCTCGTGGACGCGCACGTCCCATCCGAGTCCACGCAACCCGTCGACCATGCGGGCGTCGTAGACATAGCCGCCGGTCAGCTGATCGAGCGGACCGGGCACCACGAAGTGGAGGACTCGTGTCACACCGGTCCCTCGTAGCTGCCCCACGCCACGTGCGACTCGCGGAGGGTTACGCACACCGACGCGAGACCGAGCGCGCCTTCGCCCAGCTCTCCGTCCCGGACGGCTCGCACGATGCGTTCCTGGATCGTGCGCGCGAGAAACTCGGTCGTGGTGTTCTTACCCGAGAACGCCGGCTCGTCGTCGAGGTTGCGGTAGTTCATCGAGTCGAGGATCGCGTGCAGCAGCTCGGACGCGAGGCCGATGTCGACGACGAGACCGTCCGCGTCCAGCTCCTCGCGCCGGAAGGTGGCGTCGACGACGTATGTGGCACCGTGGAGCTTCTGTGCAGGGCCGAAGATTTCACCGTCGAAGCTGTGGGCGATCATGAAGTGGTCGCGGACGTTCAGGCTGTACATCTCGGGCTCGCGGAAGGGGTTGGGTAGAAAGAGTCAGGGATAAAGAGTCAGGGATATCGGATGCGGTGGCACAGTGCCCCCGCGGGACCGGCGGCAAGCTCGGCGAGCAGCCGGGGCAGCTCCTCGAAGTCGCTCTCGCCGGAGATGAGGGCGTCGAGCCGGTCGTCGAGGAGGAGCTCGAGTGCGCGGCTCAGGCGTCGGCGGTGGTTCCACTCGTGCGCCCGGTGAGCGGGTATACGCCCGACCTGGCTGCTCTTCAGGACGAGCCGCCGCGAGTGGAACGCCTCTCCGAGCGGGAGCGTCACGGACCGGTCGCCGTACCAGCTGAGCTCCAGGATCGTGGCCTCGAGACCGGCGGCCTCCAGCGCGATGCGCAGCCCCGCCCCGGAACCGCTCGCGTGCACGACCAGGTCGGCGTCCATGCCGGACGGTGGGTCGGTCGTGAACGCGAGGCCCAGCGCGGCTGCGACGTCCGCCCGGCCCGGGTTCACGTCGTAGGCGACGACGTCGGCTTCGGTCTGCCGAGTGAAGAGGTAGGCGGCGAGCAGCCCGACCACACCCAGACCGACCACGACGATACGCTCGCGGTCGCCGCTCACGGGCTCGGCGTCCCACAGCGCGTTGAGCGCGGTCTCCATGTTGGCGGCGAGCACGGCGCGGCCCGGGGGAAGGCCTTCGGGGAGTTGCACGGCCGCCTCCGCCGGCACGTGGTAGAGGTCCTGATGTGGATAGAGGCAGAAGACCTCGCGGCCCAGCAGCTCGTCCGGTCCGTCCAGGACTTCTCCCACGCTAGAGTACCCGTACTTCACGGGTCCCGGGAAGTCGCCCTCCTGGAACGGGGCGCGCATCGCGTCGCGCTGCGAGGCCGGCACTCCTCCCCGGAAGACGGTGGACTCCGTGCCCCGGCTGACACCGCTGAACAGCGCCCGCACCAGGACCTCCCCCTCTTGCCGGGGGGCGAGCTCGGCGGCCACGATCTCTCCGTGGCCCGGCGAGCGGATCCAGAACTGTCGGGCGGTAGTGGTGTCCAAAGCGACCTGCGCGATTTCCTTGTCCAGCGACCGGAAGACCATGATGGCAGTCGATCCGCGGACGGCCGATGCGGCGTCCGCCCCGCCCACCGACGCCCCGCGAGCACGCGAGGCGCTCGGAGATCTGGTGGCCGGGCTGGGTCTGCTTCTCGGAACGGTCGCTGGAACCTGGTGGCTCCTGGGTCTCCCTGCCAGCTATCTGCTCATCGGGGTGGCCTTGTACGCCTGTCTGGCCGGGCTCCTCCTGTGGAAGCTGCCGCCGGACCTTCCCGGTCCCGGGCTCGGGCTCGCCAACCGGGTGACGCTCGCGAGGGCGGCTCTCGCCCTGCCGCTTCTCGCACTCGCTTTGCTGGCGGCCGACCTCGGCGTGGCCGCTCGCTGGTGGATTATCGCGCTTGCGACCGCGGTGCTCGTCCTCGACGGCGTGGACGGCCGGGTCGCACGCCGCACGGGGACCGACACGGCCTTCGGGGCACGCTTCGACATGGAGCTCGATGCGGCGCTGATCATGGCCCTCGCGGTCCTGGTCTGGCAGAGCGGAAGGGTCGGCGCGTGGGTCCTGCTCATCGGGCTCATGCGCTATGCGTTCGTGGCGGCCGGCCGGGTCTGGCCGGCGCTCACCCGCGACCTCCCACCGAGCATTCGCCGCAAGGTCGTATGCGTGGTGCAGGGCGTCGTGCTACTGGTTGCCCTGGGCCCGATCATTCCCGGATGGATGGCGGTGACCGTATGCGCGATCGGGCTCGCCGCGCTCGGGTACTCGTTCGCGGTGGACGCTCGCTGGGCCCTTACGGCGCCTTGCGACCCGTCCTGAGCCCGGGCAACATGCGGCGCCCGTGCCGCACCCAACGAATGCCACGGAGGTCGTTCATGAGGAAAGCCGCGCTCGCGGTGGTAGTCTCGGTCCTGTCGATTCCGGTCGGAATCGAGGCGCAGGCGCCCGTCCCGGAGCTGGAAGGAGCCTGGCTCATCACGGAGATGGCGGCGGGCGACCAGACCCTCACGTCCCCGCAGCCGGGCCTCCTCCTCTTCACCGGTCGGTACTACAGCTACACGCTGGTGACGGGCTCCGAGCCGCGCCGCCCGATTCCGCCGGGCGTCGCGTCCGCTCCGGATCTGTTGAGGGCCTGGAACCCGTTCAGCGCAAATGCGGGCACGTACGAGATCTCCGGGGATTCCATGATCCGCTACCCCATCGTGGCCAAGAATCCCGCCACGATGGCCCCGGGGACGTACAACGAGTATACCTTTCGCTTGAGCGCGGATACACTGTGGGTGACGACCGTGGGGACCGAGACCGGACCGGCGCGCAATCCGACCACGGTCAAGTACGTGCGTCAGCAGTGAGCGTGATGCGTCGATCCGTCGGGGGTGCGCTCCTCCTCTGGCTCGTCGCCGGGGTGGCAGTCCAGGCGCAGGAGCCGGCCCCGATCCGGGCCGGAGTGGCGCCTCCGCCCGGCATCTACGCGCCTGGTGTCGACGTCCAGCGCTACGACGTCGAGCTCGGTCTCGGGCTGGGCACGGATTGGTTCGAGGGTCGTGTCGACATCGACGTCCTGGAGACCGCCGACGATCCCGTGTTGCCGCTCGACTTCACGGGCCTCGAGGTTCTGGAGGTCCGGGTCGACGGCGCGGCGGCGCCATACGACTACGAGCGCGGCGTCCTCACCGTCCCGCTCTCCGGTGGGACGACCGGTGATCTTACGGTCGTCTCCGTCCACTACCGGGGCGTCCCGGACGACGGCCTCATCCTGCGGAACAACGTACACGGAGAGCCCTCGGCCTTCATCGACAACTGGCCGAACCGGACCCGGTTCTGGCTTCCCAGCGTCGACCATCCCACCGACAAGGCGACGGTCCGCTACACGGTACACGCGCCGGCGGAGTGGCGCGTGGTCGCCAACGGGTACCTCGTGACCGAGGGCGGGCCCACCCCGCCCGACGCGATCGGTCCGCCGGGGGACCGCCGCACCTGGGTCTGGGAGATGGACGTACCGATCTCCCCGTACAACATGGTCATCGGAGCCGCGGAGCTCGAGACGGTCACCGTGGGTCTCGCGGCGTGCGGCGCAGCACCGGCCACGCGCCGAGACGACGGCTGCGTGGAGGTCACGTACTGGGCGTATCCCGAGGACGTCCAGAAGGCGGCGCCGAGCTTCCGGCGTGCGGCGCGCATGGTCGACTACTTCACCGAGACGTTCGGCCCCTATCCGTTCGAGAAGCTCGCCAACGTCGAGTCGGCGACGCGCTTCGGCGGTATGGAGAACGCTTCGGCGATCTTCTATCCAGAGCAGGCGATCGCCGCCGGAGCCGACATCGAGGGCACGGTGTCGCACGAGATCGTGCACCAGTGGTTCGGCGACTCGGTGACCGAGGCCGACTGGCACCATCTGTGGCTGTCGGAGGGTTTTGCCGAGTACTTCGGCTCGCAGTTCTTCGAGGTCTCGGACGGGCCGGACGCGTTCGAGGCGCGCATGGAGCAGAAGCGGCGAACGATCCTCGCCGGCTCCGATGCCGGGCGGCCCATCTACGACCCCTCGCAGCGGAACCTCTTCGCCCTCCTGAACTCCAACAACTACGAGAAGGCAGCCTGGGTCCTGCATATGCTGCGGGGTATCATGGGCGACGACGCGTTCTTCGAGGGCATCCGGGAGTACTACCGCCGGTACGCGGAGTCCACTGCGCTCACGAGCGACTTCCGGGGCGTGATGGAGGAGGTCTACGGCCGGGACCTCGAGTGGTTCTTCCACCAGTGGATCTACGAGCCGGGTTACCCGGTCCTAGAGGTCGACTCCGATCCAGCGTGGGAGCCCTCGGATTCGGGAGCCGGCGGCGTCCTCACGTTCACGGTGCGCCAGACACAGCCCGACGACTGGCCCGCCTTCCGGCTCCCGATGGACGTACTGTTGTCGCAGGACGGGAGTCCGGTTCGTGCGCGCATCGAGCTCGATGGCCGGGAGTCGGTCGTCCGGGTCGAGCTGCCGGGATCGAGCGCGCCGACAGACCTCGTCCTCGATCCTGACGGATGGGTGCTGAGGGGACGATAGGGTACCGGTCTGGATTGTGGGGCGTACCCTAGCCGCAGCAGCCGATGGGGCCTCTATTGCTCTTCGCGCCGAGGACGGGTGGGGTCTTCGTGGACGA